>JAIENU010000003.1 GCA_019751125.1 Burkholderiales bacterium
CATCCAGGCCGCCTAAGCCTCGCTTCAAGCATCAAGAAAACCGGGCCTCGGCCCGGTTTTTTTTCGTTCATTGTTCACCCGCTGCATTCATAATCCGCCGCCTGATGGCTGCAATCCTCCCCAAAACGCTGTTGCCGCAAGTCCCGGTCTGGGACCTGTTCTGCCGCGTCATCGACAATTACGGCGATGCCGGGGTGTGCTGGCGCATCGCGCGCATGCTGGCTGCCGAACATCAGTTGCCGGTGCGGCTGTGGATCGACCGGCCGCAGACCTTGCAGGCGCTGCTGCCCGGATTCGATGCCGCTGCTGAAGTCCAGCGCATCGAAGGGGTGACTGTCTGCGACTGGTCGCGTCTCGCGCCGCAGCCGCAAGCGGCTGTCGTGGTCATCGAAGCCTTCGGCTGCGGCCTGCCCGAGGATTACGTCGCGGCGATGGCGGCGATGCCGCAGCCGCCGCAGTGGATCGTGCTCGAATACCTGAGCGCCGAAGACTGGGTGGATGGCCACCACGGGCTGGCGTCACCACATCCGCGGTTGCCGCTGCAGCGCTGGTTTTTCTTTCCCGGTTTTGGTGCCAATACTGGCGGCCTGCCGCGTGAGCATGATCTGCTGGCGCGCCGTGATGCTTTTGATGCCGCGGCATTCTGGCAGGGGCTGGGCTTTGCACCGCCGGTGCCGGACAGTGTCACTGCTTCGGTGTTTGCCTATGCCGACGCGCCGTTGCCGGCGCTGATCGATGCCTGTATCGCAGCGGGCGAGCCCTCCGTTCTGGCGCTGCCCGAGGGTGTGATGGCCGACGCTGCGCGCAAACATGTGGCGGCTGATGCTGCAGTGACATCCCTGCGCCGTGGTGCGCTGGAATTGCGCTGGCTGCCTTTTCTGCCGCAGCGCCGTTATGACGAACTGCTGTGGGCCTGTGACTGCAATTTTGTCCGCGGTGAGGATTCCTTTATCCGCGCGCAGTGGGCGGCGAAACCGCTGGTCTGGCAGCCCTATCGCCAGCAGGACAATGTCCATGCCGGCAAGCTCGCGGCATTTGCCTCGCGGTATGCGGCGGGCATGGCCGCGGATGCGGCGGCGGCGTGGAGCGGGCTGCAGCGCTGCTGGAACGAGGCCGATGCCCCGGCCCTTGCGGCCGCCTGGGCTTGCTGGCGCGGGCAGGGCAAGGCCTTGATTTCACACGCCGAAGGCTGGTCGGCAAGCCTGACCGCCGGGCCCGAGCTGGTTGCAGCACTGGTCGAGTTTGCCCGCGGCAAGGTAAAATAGCGTGTTTCGCTTTCTGCTTGTATCCCGCGAATTTATTCAGCTTAATCAAGGATGTAGTTCATGAAAATCGCACAGGAAATCCGCGCCGGCAACGTCATCATGGTCGGCAAGGACCCGATGGTGGTGCTCAAGGCCGAGTTCAGCAAATCCGGCCGCAATGCCTCCGTGGTCAAAATGAAATTGAAAAACCTGCTGTCGAATGGCGGCACGGAAACGGTCTATCGCGCAGACGAGAAATTCGATGTCGTGCAGCTCGAACGCAAGGAAGTGACGTACTCCTATTTTGCCGAGCCGTCGTATGTGTTCATGGATGCCGAGTTCAACCAGTTCGAGGTGGACAAGGAGAACATGGGTGATGCGCTGAACTACCTCGAGGACGGCATGGAGTGCGAGGTCACGCTGTATGAAGGCCGCCCGATCTCGGTGGAGATTCCGCAGACGCTCGTACGCGAGATCATCTACACCGAACCCGCGGTGCGTGGTGATACCTCGGGCAAGGTGCTGAAGCCGGCGAAGCTGGCCACCGGTTTTGAAATTCCGGTGCCGCTGTTCTGCGCCACCGGCGACAAGATCGAGATCGACACCCGCACCGGTGAATACCGCAGCCGCACCAAAGGCTGATCGCTGGAAAATAATCCATTAAAAACAATGGGTTATAAAAAACGCCGCAGTGATCCTGCGGCGTTTTGCTTTGTGGCGGCAGGTGTTGCCGTGCAGGGTTTTAGCTGCGCCCTTATTCCCTGACCAGCCATTCGCAGCGCACACCGCCTTCACCATCCGGCGACAGCGCGCGCCACAGCCAGTCGAGCAGCGGCGGTGCTTCCTCATCGAGGCCGTACGGCGGGTTGATCACCAGCAGGCCGCTGCCGCGGATATGTTCGGTGAAATGTTCGCCGTGCACGTTCAACTCGAGTTGCAGGGTCTTCGGCAGCCCGGCGGCCTGCACGCTGCGCGCAAACGCTGCCATTGCCGAGGGCGCCATCAGCGGATACCACACCGCGATCATGCCGGTGGCGAAGCGGCTGTGCGCTTCCTTGACGGTGCGCAGCACGCGGCCGAATTCATCGGCCTCGTCAAAGGCGGAATCGATGAAGGTCAGGCCGCGGCGCTCGCGCGGCGGCAGAAAACCCTTGATCGACGTGAAGCCGTCCTGGTTGTGGATTGCGGTATGGCGCGCGCCGTGCATCGCCGCCTGCAGAGCAGCGCAGTCGTCACGGTTCAGCTCGCACAGTGCCAGCCGGTCATTGTCGCGCATCAGGCGGCGGGTGATGCGCGGAGAGCCCGGATAAAAGCGCAGGTTGCCGTCGGGATTTTCGGCGCGCACGGCATCGAGGTAGGGGCGCAGTGCTTCTGGCGCATCGCTGCGCCCGAACACGCGGGCGATGCCCTTGCGCCATTCACCGGTTTTTTCCGACCAGTCATGCTGGAGGTCGTAGAGGCCGAGGCCGGCATGGGTATCGAGCACGAAATAGGGTTTGTCCTTGCGGCCGAGTGCGAGCAGCAACCGGCAGAGCAGAGCATGCTTGAAGACGTCCGACACATTGCCGGCGTGGAACTGATGGCGGTATGAAAGCATGGGCCGGATTACATCACACCCGGTGCTATCGCTGTGAAATCGTCTGTGTAATCATGCGTTTTTTCCAGAAGGGGGATGGGGCATGGGATTGCAAAGACTGCATGTCGCCGCGCGCTACAGCGAGGCGGCGATTTTCAACGGCGTGGTTTATCTGGCGGGCATGGTGCCCGAGTGCGAAGCGAAGGACATCCGCAGCCAGACCGCCGACGTGCTGAAGCAGATCGACACCCGCCTCGCCGAAGCCGGCAGCCATAAGGGCCTGATCCTGCGCACGCAGATCTTCATTGCCGACCTCAAGGATTTTGCCGGCATGAACGAAGTCTGGGATGCCTGGGTCGCCCCGGGCACCGCACCGCCACGCGCGACTGTGCAGGCCGCGCTGACCAATCCGGATTGGAAGGTCGAGATTGTGGTTACCGCGGCGCAAGCGGCTATGGCTTGAGCCTGGAAATACCCAAATAAAAACGCCACCGCAGGGTGGCGTTTTGTTTTTGTGCTGGTGGAGGCGGCGGGAATCGAACCCGCGTCCGCAAGCCCTCCACAGTCAGGACTACATGCTTAGCCTGGTTGTTTGGGTTTCGCCTCGCAACCGCCAACCGGCAGGCTGATGTCTGGCTAGTCGCTTCGACGGATCCGCAGGGTTAAGCGACCAAACCCTGCAGAGAGGCTGATGTAAATGACGTTGCACCCCTTTCGGGGCCTGACCCATCAGCAGATCAGTGCAACGTCTAGCCGGTGTTAGGCGGCTAGAGAATAACGCTCGTCGTTGGCGTGTATAGAATTTCCAGCGGATTTACAAGGTGACTGGACCTTGGCATGCCCTGTGCTGCTTTGTAACCCACGTCGAAACCAGGTCGCCCCCGATTTCATTTGCTGCTTGTTACTCAGACATTATCTCACGGCGGGGGTTCCCGCCGCGGCAGGGCTTACAGGCGGCGGTTCTGCTGTTTGCGGATGGCGAGTGCGCCGGGGCGCTGCGGCGCGGGGGTGTCGGCGAGCATCGGGCGGGTGTCGCGCTGGGTGCGCAGCATGTCGGCGACGTCCTGGTGCAGGCTGGACGGCAGGTCGAGGCTGGCCAGCCGGCTCATCCGCGAGCGGTAGTCCGGCAGTGTGTGCAGGCCGAGCATGTAGGTGAGCAGGTCGTCTGTGGTCGGTGTCTCGCCGGCGGCGCGCTGGAAGTCGCGCGGGAAATTGGCGCTGACCAGGTTTGTCGAGGGGAACAGCACGCGGATCACAAAATCGCCGCAGCTCAGGCAGAACGGCTGGTTGGGCTCGCGGAATACACAGTAGGGCACGTCGTTATCGACCCAGACCGCAACACGGCGGCCCAGGTCCTGGCGCAGGGCCTGCATGTCCCTGACAGTGCGGAAGGGGCGCACGCCGTGCAGGTGTTCGATGCGGTAGATCTTGCCGCCGGCTTCGATCACCCCGTTTTTGACGAAAGTGCTGACCATCACGCCGGCGCCGGGGAAGGACCAGGCGATGCGCTGGTCTTCCATTTCGATGCCGACCTGGTCTTCGAGGGTGCCGTCGGGATGGGCGACCACGAAGTAGTGCACATAACCTGCCTGGCCGCGGCTAACGCCAGTGACGGCCTGTGGTCCCGTGGCGCGGTCCGCGGCTGCGGAAAGGCGGGAGCCGGGTTTGTGCGGTGAGGCAGTGGCGGCGGGCAATGTGGCTGCGAGCAGCGCTGCAGAGCAGAGAATCAGCTGGGGCAGTGATGACATGGCGCGGAATGCTCCGCGAAGTGCCCCATCTGCGCCATAGCTACGCGACAGAATGTCACGCTTAAAAGACAAATAAATAGTTATTATTTTCAATGAGTTACGATATGAACTCGTAGATTTCGCTTGGATGACCGGCAATGTGATCAGCCTGCCAGTCATCAGGCCGGCTGCCGTTGAGATAGCCATAACGCACAGCAATGGTGGCCATGCCGGCCGCACGGCCCGCGCGGATGTCGCGTTCATCGTCACCGACATAGACGCACTGTGCCGGTGGCGTGGCGATGATTTCGGCAGCGGCAAGCAGTGGCGCCGGGTGCGGTTTCATGTGCGGCGTGCTGTCACCGCCGATAAGGCAGGCGGCGCGCTGTGCGTATCCCAGTTGCTCAAGCAGCGGTTTGGCGAAACGCTGGGCCTTGTTGGTGACGATGCCCCAGCGCAGTCCCGCCTGTTCCAGACGGTCCACCAGTTCCGCGGTGCCCGGAAAAAGCTGGCTGTGTACGCAGAGATTGTGCTGGTAGATGTCGAGAAACTCATCGCGCATGGCGGCGTAGTCGGTGTGTTCGGGGCCGATGCCGAAGCCGACGCCGAGCAGGCCCCGGGCGCCGAGTGAGGTCACCCTCCGGGTTTCACTGAGGGCGACAGGCGGCAGGCCGCGGTCGGCACGCATGCGGTTGACTGCGGCACCGAGATCAGGCGCTGTATCGGCAAAGGTGCCGTCCAGGTCAAAAAGTACGGCACGGATCATGATGCGGCGGGCTTGTGCGCAGCGAGGATGTAGTTGACGCCGGTATCCGCCCCGAGGGCGTAGATTCGGGTCAGCGGGTTGTAGGTCATGCCGATCAGGTTGATGGTGTCGAGCCCGGCGTTGCGGCACTGTGAAGACAGTTCCGAAGGCTTGATGAAGCGGGCATAGTCATGGGTGCCGCGCGGCAGCAGGTTCAGGATGTATTCCGCACCGATGATCGCGAACAGATAGGACTTCGGATTGCGGTTCAGCGTCGCAAAAAAAGCATGGCCACCGGGCTTGAGCAGTGCGGCGCAGGCGCTGATCACCGAGGCCGGATCCGGCACATGCTCGAGCATTTCCATGCAGGTCACCACGTCATAGGCGGCCGGCGATTCCGCGGCCAGCGCTTCAACGGCAATACGCCGGTAATCAATCTGGAGCCCGCTTTCCAGCAGATGCAGCTGCGCAACCTTCAGCGGTTTGTCAGCAAGGTCGATGCCGGTGACGCGGGCGCCGCGTTCGGCCATGGCTTCGGCGAGGATGCCGCCGCCGCAGCCGACATCCAATACCGACTTGCCCTTGAGCGCGGCGATGCGGTCAATATAGCCCAGCCGCAGCGGATTGATTTCGTGCAGCGGCCGGAATTCGCCGTTGCGGTCCCACCAGCGGTGGGCGAGTTCGCTGAACTTGTCCAGCTCGGCGGGATCGACGTTGGTATTCATGTTTACCTATGCCTTGCCTATGCGGTGGCGCCAGCTTTCGGCGCGTTGCAGCAGTGCCTCGCGGTCCAGGCCCTTGAGCTGGCCTGAGGAAACCCGTCGCTCGCCGTGCACCCAGACGTCGCTGACGTGTTCGCGTCCGGCAGCATAGACCAGATGCGATACCGGGTCGTAGCAGGGAGACAGTTCCAGGGCATCGAGGTTCACTGCGGTGAGATCGGCGAGTTTGCCGGGCACGATGGAGCCGATGCGATCCTGCAGTCCCAGCGCCTTCGCGCCGCCGAGTGTTGCGGCTTCAAGGGCACGCGCCGCAGGCATGGCTTGTGCCGAGCCGCTGCCGCCTTTGGCGAGTAATGCGGCGAGGCGCATTTCGGAAAACAGGTCGAGGCGGTTGTTGCTGGCGGTGCCGTCGGTGCCGATGCCGATATTGACGCCGGCGGCGAGCAGTTCGGCCACGGGTGCGATGCCGCTGGCCAGCTTCAGGTTGGAGGCCGGGCAATGTGCGACCGAGCAGCCGTGGCGGGCGAGCAGGCCGATTTCTTCACTGTTCAGATGCACCGCATGCACGGCGATCAGCGACGGGCCAAGCAGGCCCAGGCGCTCCAGCCTTGCCAGCGGCCGCATGCCGTGGGTTTTCTGGCTATCGCTGACCTCACCGGCGGTTTCGTGGACATGGATGTGCACCGGCAGGTCGAGCTCGCCGGCGTAGGTGGCAATTTGCGCGAAGGTGGTGTCGGAGACGGTGAACGGCGCATGCGGCGCGAGGCAGAAGGACAGCAGCGGCTCGCCGCGCAGGCGGTCATGCAGTTCTATGCCCTTGCTCAGATAGTCCTGGGCATCGTTGGCATAGGCCGAGCGGAATTCGATGGCGATGATGCCGAGAGCCGCTCGCATGCCCGCGCGCAGGGCAGCACGGGCCGCGGCTTCAGGGAAGAAATACATGTCATTGAAGCAGGTGATGCCGCCGCGCAGCATCTCGGCGCAGGCGAGCAGGGTGCCGTCGTGCACGAATTCGTCGGAAACCACGCGGGCCTCGGCCGGCCAGATGTGGTTTTGCAGCCAGTCCATCAGCGGCAGGTCGTCCGCAACGCCGCGCATCAGGCTCATCGCGGCATGGGTGTGCAGGTTGATCAGGCCCGGAATCAGCGCATGGGTGGGCAGCGCGACACGGTTTGCATCCGGATAACGCGCCCAGGCTTCAGCCTGCGGCAATACGGCGACGATCCGTTCATCGCTGATGACGACAGCATGATCGGCCAGCACGGCGCCGGCCGGTTCCACCGGGATGACCCATTGCGGCTCGATGATCGTGACTGAAGGCATGGCTCGGTTTCTTTTGCGACGATTCACTTAAAAAAAAAGCCCTGCCGAAGCAGGGCTTTTTGAACTTCTGGCTCGCCGATCAGGGCTTGGCGGCCGGTTTGGCTTCCGGCTTCGCTTCCGGCTTGGCTTCGGGCTTCGGAGCCGGCTTCGGAGTCGGGTCAGCTTGACCAACGATCTCGACAGTCACGCGACGGTTCGGCGAGAGGCACTCGATGAGCTGCTTGCGCTTCATCTTGTTGTCGCAGAACTTGGTCACGGGGATCGGCTGTTTCGGGCCCTTGCCTTCCCAGAAAATCAGTTTCTGGTCGAAGCCCTTGGAGACGATGTAGTCCTTGACCGTGATCGCGCGGTTTTCAGACAGCTTCATGTTGTGCTTGATGCCGCCGATGCGATCGGTGTGGCCGGTAACGATGATCGCGCCGAAGCGGACCGCGCTACGCTGTTTGTTGGCCTTGGTCAGGACGCCGAGGAAATCGTCAAGATCCTTCTTGTTGTCGGCAGTCATGTCAGCCTTGTTGAACTCCATGCCCTGCAGTTCGATTTTTTCTTCGATGTTCAGGGGTTGGGGTTTCTTCGGCTTGGCTTCCGGCTTGGCTTCCGGTTTGGCTTCCGGCTTGGCTTCCGGCTTGGCAGCGGGTTTGGCGGGAGCGGGTTTCTTCACCAGATCCGGATCGCACTCGGCGACGGCGAGGGCCGGGGTCCACTGGCTGGTGCGCACGCAAACGCCGGCGCCCGGAGCACGCACGACGGTGCCGTCAGTGCTAGTCAGGTAGCCGTCCTTGGCTTGTGCGAACGCCAGGGCGGGTATGAACGCCGCGGCGACGACAGTGATGCTAAGAGCTGAACGCATGTTTTTGATCCTCCTGTTTTGCGAAAAATAAGGGATGTGTGCCGGACAGCCCGGTAAACCTGAAATCTCCCCGAAGGCCACTAGATACCACATCCCTGATATCTCAGTAAACCTTACGCGGCATAGTAACATGATTTCTCAAAAAAAAGCACCTTCGGTGTTGCTCAAAAGCAGCACTTTGCACACCCGTGGTTTCATGTTGTGGAACAGTCCTCCGGGTGCTTTTTCCACGGGAATTCTCTGCGCTTGGGCGGGGCATGTGCTGGATGTGTGGCGGTTATCAGCCGGGTTCGCGACAGAGGAATGCCGTCGCATCTCAGCAATGTGCAGTCACCGGATCCGGCAGGATGCCTGATCGACCGGCGAGCCAGTGGGTTGCCTGCGAGGGCTTGATGGATGCGGGTCGGGCAGGGGCTGCATGTTAGAATTCCACGCTTTGTTAACACCATAAAACCGTGCCGGCGCACAGCGCGCGAACAGGCACACAGACCCTCCGGAATCCATGGATCAATTCGCCAAAGAAACCCTGCCGATCAGCCTCGAAGAGGAGATGCGGCGTTCCTACCTGGACTATGCAATGAGCGTGATCGTCGGGCGTGCGCTGCCCGATGTGCGCGACGGCCTGAAGCCGGTGCACCGCAGGATCCTGTATGCGATGCATGAGTCGAATACGGTCTGGAACCGGCCCTATGTCAAATGCGCGCGCGTGGTCGGTGACGTGCTCGGTAAATACCATCCGCACGGCGACAGCGCCACGTACGAGGCTCTGGTGCGCATGGCGCAGAACTTCTCGATGCGCTACATGCTGATCGACGGCCAGGGCAACTTCGGCTCGGTCGATGGCGACTCGGCGGCGGCTTATCGCTACACCGAGTGCCGGATGGAGAAGATCACCTCCGACATGCTTGCCGACATCGACATGGAAACCGTCGATTTCGTCGACAACTATGACGGCAAGGAAAAAGAGCCGGTCACGCTGCCGACCCGGGTGCCGAACCTTCTGGTCAACGGTTCCTCCGGCATCGCGGTGGGCATGGCGACCAACATTCCGCCGCACAACCTCGGCGAAGTGGTCGATGCCTGCCAGGCCCTGCTGAAAAATCCCGACATCAGCATCGACGAGCTGATCGAAATCGTGCCGGCGCCGGACTTTCCGACTGCGGGCATCATTTACGGTGTTTCGGGTGTGCGCGACGGCTACCGCACCGGCCGCGGCCGCGTGATCATGCGTGCCCGCACCCATTTCGAGGAGTCGGAAAAGGGCGGACGCACGTCGATCGTCATCGACGAGCTGCCCTACCAGGTGAACAAGGCCAACCTGCTGATGAAAATCGGCGAGCTGGTGCGTGAGAAAAAACTCGAAGGCATTTCCGACATCCGTGACGAGTCCGACAAGTCGGGCATGCGCGCGGTGATCGAGCTGAAGCGCGGCGAAGTGCCGGAGATCGTCCTGAACAATCTGTGGAAGGACACGCAGATGCAGGACAGCTTCGGCATGAACATGGTGGCGCTGGTCGATGGCCAGCCGCGCCTGCTCAACCTGAAGCAGTTCCTCGAAGCCTTCCTGCGCCACCGCCGCGAGGTGGTGACCCGCCGCACGGTATTCGAGCTGCGCAAGGCGCGCGAACGCGGCCATTTGCTGGAAGGTCTGGCAGTGGCGCTGTCGAATGTCGACGAGGTCATTGCATTGATCAAGGCGGCGCCGACCCCGGCCGATGCCAAGCGCGAGTTGATGGCGCGCTTCTGGCGCTCGAAGCTGGTGGAGGACCTGCTGTCCCGCGCGGAAGGCAGTGCCTATCGTCCGGAGGGGCTGTCCGCGGAGTTCGGCCTGCAGAAAAAGGGTTACCGGCTGTCCGATGCCCAGGCCCAGCAGATCCTCGAGCTGCGCCTGCAGCGCCTGACCGCTTTGGAGCAGGACAAGATCGTCTCCGAGTACCGCGAGATGATGGACAAGATCACCGACCTGCTCGACATCCTCGACAAGCCGGCGCGGGTGACCAAGATCATCGGGCAGGAGCTTGCCGAAATCCGCAAGCTCTACGCCGACGAGCGCCGCAGCGAGATCGTCACCAACACCCAGGACCTGAGCACAGAAGACCTGATCCAGCCCGAGGACGTGGTGGTCACACTGTCCCACGGTGGCTACATGAAGTCGCAGCCGGTCGCCGACTACCGCGCGCAGAAGCGCGGCGGCCGCGGCAAGCAGGCGACGACGACGAAGGACGACGATTTCGTCGAGAAGCTGTTCATCGCCAACACCCACGACTACATCCTGTGTTTCTCCAACCGCGGGCGTGTCTACTGGATCAAGGTCTACGAAGTGCCGCAGGGCAGCCGAGCTTCGCGCGGCAAGCCGATCGTCAACCTCGTGCCGCTGATGGAGCACGAGAAAATCACCGCGATCCTGCCGGTGAAGGAGTTCGACGATGAACATTTCGTGTTCATGGCGACCTCGACCGGCACCGTGAAGAAAACCGCGCTGTCTGCATTTTCGCGGCCGATGGCGAAGGGCATCATCGCGGTCAATCTCGACGATGGCGATTACCTGATCGGCGTGGCGATCACCGACGGCAAGCAGGACATCATGCTGTTCTCCGATGCCGGCAAGGCGGTGCGCTTCAGCGAGGACGAAGTCCGCGCGATGGGCCGTGCCGCAGCAGGCGTGCGCGGCATGAAGCTGCAGGGCAAGCAGAAGGTCATTTCACTGCTGACCGCCAGCGACGAGGAAAAATCGGTGCTGACCGCCACGGAAAACGGTTACGGCAAACGCACGCCGGTGGCGGAATACACCCGCCACGGTCGCGGCACGCAGGGCATGATCGCGATCCAGGCCAGCGACCGCAACGGCATGCTGGTCGGTGCCCAGCTGGTGACCAAGGACGACGAGATCATGCTGATCACCACCGGTGGCGTGCTGATTCGCACCCGCATCAAGGAAGTGCGCGAGCAGGGTCGTTCGACCCAGGGCGTGCGCCTGATCAACCTTGACGAGGGCGAGAAGCTCGTCGGCATGGAAGTCATCGTAGAGACTGACGAAGACGAAGAATAAGCATGCAGGATCGGGGATTGCGGCCCGGGGATTAAGTTCATCCCGTTCGCAATCCCGAGCCGTTCCATTCCCAATCCACACTCCTCAATCCTGAACATGGCCAGAGTATTCAATTTCAGCGCAGGACCGGCGGTGTTGCCGGAACCGGTATTGCAGCAGGCGGCGGCGGAGATGCTCGACTGGCATGGCAGCGGCATGTCGGTCATGGAAATGAGCCACCGCGGCAAGGAATTCATCGACATCCACGCCCGCGCCGAGGCCGATCTGCGCGAGCTGATGGGAATTCCGAAGAACTACAAGGTGCTGTTCCTGCAGGGCGGTGCTTCCGCGCAGTTCGCGGTGATTCCGATGAACCTGCTGCGCGGCAAGGCTGGCGCCGACTACGTCAACACCGGGCAATGGTCGAAAAAAGCCATCGCCGACGCGAAGAAATACTGCAAGGTCAACGTTGCTGCGACTTCCGAGCCGGATGGCTACACCCGCGCGCCGAAACAAGCGGAGTGGAAGCTCGATCCGGATGCGGCCTATGTCCACATCACCACCAACGAGACCATCGGTGGCGTCGAATTCCACTGGGTGCCGGACACCGGCAACGTGCCGCTGGTCGCCGACATGTCCTCGCACATCCTGTCGCGGCCGATGGATGTGTCGTGCTACGGGCTGATCTATGCCGGCGCGCAGAAAAACATCGGTCCGGCGGGGCTGACCATCGTCATCGTGCGCGACGACCTGCTTGGCCATGCGCTGCCGGTGACGCCGACCGTGTTCGATTACAAGGTGCAGGCGGAAAACGACTCGATGTCGAACACCCCTTCGACCTACGCCATTTACGTGGCTGGCCTGGTGTTCGAGTGGCTGAAAAAGCAGGGCGGCGTGGCGGCGATGGAAAAAACCAACCGCGCCAAGGCGGCGCTGTTGTATGACTATCTCGACCAGACCGAGTTCTATCATTCGCCGGTGGCGAAGGACGACCGTTCGCTGATGAACGTGCCGTTCACGCTGCGCAATGCCGACCTCGACAAGGCCTTCCTGCAGACCACCGAGGCCGCGGGCCTGACCCAGCTGAAGGGGCATCGCTCGGTTGGCGGCATGCGCGCCTCGATCTACAACGCAATGCCGATCGAGGGCGTGCAGGCGCTGGTCCAGTGCATGAAGGAATTCGAGCGCAAGAATGGCTGAGCCGTTGAGTATGCAAACCCAGTACCGCATCCTGACGCTGAACGCGATTGCCGCGGTCGGCCTCCAGCGTTTTCCGAAAGACCGTTATGCCGTGGCCGGCGATACCGCCAGCCCCGACGCGATCCTGGTGCGTTCGCATGACATGCACAAGATGGATATTCCGGCGAGTGTCAGGGCCATCGGACGCGCCGGCGCCGGCACCAACAACATTCCGGTGGACAAGATGAGCCAGCGCGGCGCACCGGTGTTCAACGCGCCGGGTGCCAATGCCAATGCGGTTAAGGAACTGGTGATTGCCGCGCTGCTGATCTCGGCACGCAATCTGGTGCCCGCGGTGCGTTTTGTCGACGGTCTGAAAGGCGATGACGAGACCCTGCACAAGCTGGTCGAGGACGGCAAAAAGCAGTTTGCCGGCACCGAACTGCCGGGCCGCACGCTGGGCGTGATCGGCCTGGGCAAAATCGGTAGCCTGGTCGCCGACGCTGCGATCAAGCTCGGCATGGACGTGCTGGGCTACGACCCCGAGATCACTGTTGATGCGGCGTGGAGCCTGCCGTCGCAGGTGCGCAAGGCCCACTCGATTGAAGAGGTGATGAAGTCGGCGGATTTTGTCACGCTGCATGTGCCGCTGGTGAAGGCGACGCGGGGGCTGATCAACGCCCAGCGCCTGCAACTGCTGCACAAAGGTGCGGTGCTGCTCAATTTCTCGCGTGACGGCATCGTTGACGACGCCGCGGTGATCGATGCACTGGCCGCCAAAAAACTGAAATCGTACATCTGCGACTTTCCGGCCCAGGCGCTGGCCGGCCATCCGCAAGTGGTGGCGCTGCCGCACCTTGGCGCCTCCACCCGCGAAGCCGAGGACAACTGTGCGGTGATGGTGGCCGACCAGGTGCGCGAGTACCTGGAGCACGGCAACATCCGCAATGCCGTCAATTTTGCCGACACTGTGATGCCGCGTGAATCCGCCTACCGCGTGGCGATTGCCAATGCCAACGTGCCGAACATGGTAGGGCAGATCTCGACCGCGATGGCGCGAGCCGGACTCAACATCCACAACATGCTGAACAAGTCGCGCGGTGACATGGCCTATACGCTGGTGGATGTCGACAGCGCAGTGCCGGATTCCCTGATCAGCGAACTCTCCGCCATCCAGGGCGTACTCGCCGTAAGATATCTGCCTGCAGCCAATCCCTGATCCCGTTTACCGACAGACCGACAATGGCCGTCTCGCTCGCCAGCATCCGCCAGAAGATCGATGCCCTCGATACCCGTCTTGTCGAGCTGCTGTCGGCACGGGCCAGGCTGGCCCAGCAGGTCTGGCATGCCAAGGGCAATGCCTCGGCCTACAAGCCGGAGCGCGAAGCCCAGGTGCTGCGCCGGGTGCGCGAGCTGAACAAGGGGCCGCTGTCCGCCGCGGCGCTGACGCGCCTGTTTGCCGAGATCATGTCGGCCTGCCGCGCGCTCGAGGAGCAGATGGCGGTGGCCTACCTCGGTCCCGAGGGCACCTTCAGCCAGGAGGCTGTGGTCAAACATTTCGGCTCGGCCACCGGCGGCCGGCCGCTGAGCAGCATCGACGAGGTGTTTCGTGCGGTGGAGTCGGGTGAATCCGCCTACGGCGTGGTGCCGGTGGAAAATTCCACCGAAGGCGCCGTCGGCCGCACGCTGGACCTGTTGCTGAATACTTCGGCGCGCATCTGCGGCGAGGTCAATCTGCCGGTGCAGCAGAACCTGATGAGCAATGCCGCCAGCCGAGCGGCGATCCGCACCGTGTATTCGCACACCCAAAGCCTTGCGCAGTGCCAGGGCTGGCTGTCACGCCATCTGCCGGATGCGGAGCGCGTGGCGGTGGTCAGTAATGCCGAAGCGGCGAAGATGGCAGCCAGGGACAAACGTTCTGCCGCAATCGCCAGCCGCACCGCGGCCGAGCTTTACGGGTTGAAACTGCTGGCACGCAATATTGAAGACGATCCGAAGAACACCACGCGTTTTGTCGTGATCGGCGCGGACGATGCCTCGCCCTCAGGCAAAGACAAGACTTCACTGATCCTGTCCACGCGCAACGTGCCCGGCGCCATCCACGACCTGCTGTCGCCGCTGGCCAAACACGGCGTGAGCATGACCCGGCTCGAATCACGTCCGGCGCGCACCGGCCGCTGGGAGTATGTGTTCTACATCGACATCGAAGGCCATCGCGCCGAAGCGCATGTGGCAAAGGCGCTGGCGGCGCTGGAAGGCAAGGCCGCGATGCTCAAGCTGCTCGGTTCCTATCCGGCGGTGCGCTGATTCGCCGCCATTGCTGGTTTTACATAAGTCATTGTTTTTATTGATAAATTTATAATGAGTGCCTGCGACCTCGCGCCCGGTTACATCCGTGCCATTGCGCCCTACCAGCCTGGCAAGCCGACTTCGGAACTGGCGCGCGAGCTGGGCCTCGAAGAAGCCTCGATCATCAAGCTCGCGTCGAACGAAAATCCTCTGGGTGTGAGTCCGAAGGCGCTGGCGGCGATGCGCGCGCTGCTCGACGGACTGGCGCGGTATCCCGACGGCAACGGTTTTGAACTGAAGCAGGCGCTGGCGCAGCGCTTCGGTGTCGCGCAGAACCAGATCGTGCTCGGCAACGGCTCCAATGACGTGCTCGAACTCGCGGCGCGTTCCTTTCTCGCGCCAGGCCTGTCCGCGGTGTATTCGCAGCATGCTTTCGCGGTGTACCCGCTGGCGGTGCAGGCGGTGGGTGCGAAGGGCATTGAAGTGCCGGCGAAAAATTACGGCCATGACCTTGCTGCGATTGCAGCGGCGGTGCGTGCCGATACCCGTATCGTGTTCATCGCCAATCCGAACAATCCGACCGGTACCTTCATCTCCGGTGCCGAGGTCGAGGCATTTGTGGCGAAGCTGCCAAGCGAGGTGCTGGTGGTGCTCGACGAAGCCTATACCGAGTATCTGCGTCCCGATTTCCGCTACGACAGCATCAGCTGGCTGAACAGATATCCGAACCTGGTCATCACCCGGACTTTTTCCAAGGTCTTCGGCCTCGCCGGGCTGCGTGTCGGTTATGCGCTGGCGGCTGCCGGTGTCGCCGACCTGATGAACCGCGTGCGCCAGCCCTTCAATGTCAACAGCCTGTCGCTGGCAGCGGCAGCGGCGGCGCTCAATGACGAAGCCTTCATCCGCGACAGTTATGAACTGAACTGCCGTGGCATGGACCAGATCGTTGCCGGCCTCGGCAAACTCGGCCTGAAACATATTCCCTCGTACGGCAATTTCGTCACCTTTGAAGTGCCGAAGGCGGGCGAGGTGTTCCAGAAGCTGCTGCGCCTCGGTGTCATCGTACGGCCGATTGCCGCCTATGGCATGCCCGGGCATCTGCGGGTGTCGATCGGGCTCGAGTCCGAGAATGCGCGTTTCCTCGATGCACTGAAGCAGGCACTGGGCTGACCGTAATGGCCGCGAAACCGCGTATCGGCAAGCTGGTGGTGATCGGCGTCGGCCTGATCGGCGGTTCCTTCGCGCTGGCGCTGAAAAAAGCAAAGATGGTGAAGCAGGTGGTCGGCGTCGGCCGCAGCCGCAGGAACCTCAAGGATGCGCTGCGTCTCGGTGTCATTGACCAGGCTGAAACTGATGCAGCCAAAGCCGTGGTCGGCGCAGACCTCGTGCTGATCGGTGCGCCGGTGGGGCAGATGCCTGGCATCTTCGCGCGCATCGCGCCGGCACTGTCGCCGAATACCGTGGTTACCGATGCCGGCAGCACCAAGCAGGACGTGATTGCCGCCGCGCGGCGCCACCTCGGCACGCATTTTCCGATGTTTGTGCCGGCGCATCCGATTGCCGGTACCGAACACAGCGGTGCAGCCGCGGCTTTTCCGGAACTGTTTCGCGAGCGTAACTTGATCCTGCTGCCGCAAAAGGAAACCAGGGCTTCCGCGCTGCGCCTGGTGAAATCCGCATGGCAGGCCTGCGGCTCCAAAATCGTCAGGCTGGATGCCGCCGAGCACGACGAAATCTTCGGCGCGGTGAGCCACCTGCCACATGTCATCGCATTTGCACTGGTGCACCAGCTCGGCAAGCGCCGTGACGCAAAACGCCTGCTCGGATTTTCCGGCGGCGGACTGCGCGACACCGTGCGCATCGCCGGCAGCTCTCCGGAGATGTGGCGCGACATCTGCACCGCCAACCGCGCGGCGCTGGTGCCGCTGGTCGATGGCACCATCGCCGAGCTTGAGGCGGCGCGTGATGCGCTGGCCGCGGGTGACGGCGAGACGCTGGAAGCAATGTTCCGCAGCGCACGTGAAGCACGGTCGCGCTGGCTGATTAAGCCAATGAGCAAGCCATTGAGCAAAAAATGAGCGCGGGCCGGCGCGAATACCTCGATTTGCAGCCGCTGCGCGACGCGCGTGGCACGGTGCAGTTGCCCGGATCCAAAAGCATCACCAACCGCACGCTGCTGCTGGCGGCACTGGCGGATGGCGCAACCACGCTGCGAGACGTGCTCGATTCCGACGACACCCGCTACATGCTCGAGGCGCTGGCCAAACTCGGCGTGCGCTCGGAGAAGGGCGCAGGACGCACGGTCACCGTGCACGGGGCTGGCGGCGCGTTTCCGGGCAAGCGGGCCGAGCTGTACCTCGGCAACGCCGGCACCGCGGTGCGCATGCTGACGGCCGTGCTGGCCCTGAGCGGCGGTGAATACGGCGTTGACGGCATTGCACGCATGCACGAGCGGCCGATCGGCGACCTGGTCGATGCGCTGCGCCAGCTCGGGGCAAGTATCGACTACCGCGGCAACAAGGGTTTCCCGCCGCTGGCGATCCACGCCGGCAGTCTGCAATCCCGTGGCGAAGTTTCAATCCGTGGCAATGTCTCCAGCCAGTTCCTCAGCGGCCTGCTGATTGCGCTGCCGCTGCTCGGGCGACGCACGCGGGTGGTCATTGATGGCGAATTGATTTCCAAGCCCTATGTGGAGATCACGCTGAATGCGCTGCGCCAGTTCGGTGTTGTTGTCGAGCGTGATGGCTGGGCGGCATTTACGGTGCCTGCCGGCGCGCGTTACAGCAGTCCCGGCGAGCTGCATGTCGAGGGTGATGCCTCATCGGCTTCGTATTTTCTGGCCGCCGGCGCGATTGCCGGACTGCATGGCGGCGGCCCGGTGCGGGTCGTGGGTGTGGGGCGCGACAGCACCCAGGGTGATGTGCGTTTTGCCGACGCGCTGGCTCAGATGGGCGCTGCGGTGCAGATGGGGCCGAACTGGATCGAGGTCACTGCGGATGCCGCGGCCCGTCAGCGCGGCAAACTGCGCGCGCTGGACCTCGACTGTAATCACATACCCGATGCGGCGATGACACTGGCGGTGGCCGCTCTGTTCGCCGACAGCAGGACCCGGCTGCGCAACATTGCCAGCTGGCGGGTCAAGGAGACCGACCGCATCTCGGCAATGGCGAAGGAACTGGCCAAGCTGGGGGCTGAGGTGGAAGAGGGCACGGATTACCTGACGGTTACGCCGCCCGTGCAGTGGCGTCCGGCAACCATCGACACCTATGACGACCACCGCATGGCGATGTGCTTTTCGCTGGCGACCTTCGGCGGGGTGGCGGTGCGCATCAATGATCCGGACTGCGTGGCCAAGACCTTCCCGGATTATTTCGAGGTGCTGGCCGGCATTGCCCGCCAGCCGGCCTGAAGCATGGTTCCGGTGATCGCCATTGACGGCCCTTCGGCCTCGGGCAAGGGCACGGTCGCTGCTGCCGTGGCCACCCGCCTGGGCTGGCATTACCTGGACAGCGGGGCGTTGTACCGGATCGTCGGATTGGCTGCCGGAGAGCGCGGCGCCAACCTCGATAACGACTTAGAAGTATCCCATATCACATTGAATTTAAACATTAAATTTGATGGCGACCGGGTGTTGCTCAATGGCCGCGATGTCAGTGAGCTGATCCGTGGCGAGGTGGCGGGCGCGGCAGCTTCCCGGGTCGGTGCCTTGCCGGGTGTGCGCCAGGCGCTGCTCGAGTTGCAGCGCGGCTTCCGCAGTCCTCCCGGCCTGGTTGCGGACGGGCGCGACATGGGATCGGTGGTATTTCCCGATGCGAGGCTCAAAATCTACCTTACGGCGACTGCCGAAGAACGGGCTGAAAGGCGCTATAAGCAGTTGATCACAAAGGGAACGGGTGCTAGTATGGCCGCCCTTTTGCAGGACATCCGCGAGCGCGATTTTCGTGACACCCACCGCGCCGCTGCGCCCTTGCTGAAGTGCCCTGACGCCGTCGAAATCGACACTACCGGGATCCCGGTGGATGCCGTGGTGGACAGGGTCATGCAGTTGTTTCAAACGCGTTAAACAGGCTGTACCGGTGCCGTGGAACACCAAATTCCGCGGTTTTCTCAACCCACTCCCGTTTCTGCAACGGGTGTGTTAACCTGCTGATTCCAATGATGAAAACCTCCTCCCAGGCCGCTGTTGCCCCCGTTGCCCCCGAAAGCTTTGCCGCGCTCTTTGAAGAGAGCCTGTCGCGCAAGGAAATGCGCATCGGCGAAGTGATTACCGCCGAAGTCATCCGCGTCGATGACAATTTTGTGGTGGTCAACGCCGGCCTCAAGTCGGAAAGCTATGTTCCGGCTGAAGAATTCCACAATGACCGTGGTGAAATCGAAGTCAAATCCGGCGACTTTGTCAGTGTCGCCATCGAATCCCTTGAAGACGGCTACGGCGAAACCCGCCTGTCGCGCGACAAGGCAAAACGCCTCGCAGCCTGGCTGGCGCTGGAAGAAGCGCTGGAGAAGGGCAACATCGTCGAAGGCGTGATCAGCGGCAAGGTCAAAGGCGGCCTCACCGTGATGATCAACGGCATCCGTGCCTTCCTTCCGGGCTCGCTGGTCGACACCCGTCCGGTGAAGGACACCACGCCGTACGAAAACAAGCAGATGGAATTCAAGGTCATCAAGCTCGACCGCAAGCGCAACAACGTCGTTGTGTCGCGCCGCGCCGTGCTCGAGGCCAGCCAGGGTGAAGAGCGCGCCAAGCTGCTCGAGAACCTGCGCGAAGGCGTCACCGTCAAGGGCATCGTCAAGAACATCACCGACTACGGCGCGTTCGTCGATCTCGGCGGCATTGACGGCCTGCTGCACATCACCGACCTCGCATGGCGCCGCGTCAAGCATCCCTCGGAGATGCTCAGCGTTGGCGACGAAGTCACCGCCAAGGTGCTCAAGTTCGACCAGGAGAAGAACCGCGTTTCGCTGGGCATGAAGCAGCTCGGTGAGGATCCCTGGGTCGGCCTGTCGCGCCGTTATCCGCCCAACACCCGCCTGTTCGGCAAGGTTTCGAACCTCACCGACTACGGCGCGTTCGTCGAGATCGAGCCGGGCATCGAAGGCCTGGTGCACGTCTCGGAAATGGACTGGACCAACAAGAACGTGCACCCGTCGAAAGTCGTGCAGCTGGGCGACGAAGTCGAGGTCATGGTGCTCGAGATCGACGAAGACCGTCGCCGCATTTCGCTGGGCATGAAGCAGTGCATGGCGAATCCGTGGGAAGAGTTTTCGATGAATTTCAAGAAGGGCGACAAGGTGAAGGGCCAGATCAAGTCGATCACCGACTTCGGCATTTTCATCGGCCTGGCCGGCGGCATCGATGGCCTGGTGCACCTGTCGGACCTGTCGTGGAACGCGGCCGGCGAGGAAGCCGTGCGCAACTACAAGAAGGGCGAGGAAGTCGAAGCCCAGGTGCTGTCGATCGATGTCGAGCGCGAGCGTATCTCGCTGGGCGTCAAGCAGCTGGAAGGCGACCCCTTCAGCAGCTATGTCGGCGGCCATGAGAAGAACTCGGTGGTCACCGGCACGGTCAAGTCGATCGACGCCAAGGGCGCCGTGATCAACCTCGAAGGCGACATGGAAGGTTACCTGCGCGCTTCCGAGGTTTCGCGCGACCGCGTGGAAGACATCCGCACCAAGCTGAAAGAGGGTGATTCGGTGACGGCGATGATCATCAACGTCGATCGCAAAAACCGCACGATCAATCTGTCGATCAAGGCCAAAGACCTCGCGGAGGACACCGAAGCCATGCAGAAGCTGGCTTCGGACAAGCAGGCGAGCACGGGGACGACGAATCTGGGCGCCCTGCTCAAGGCCAAGCTGGACACTGCCAACACTCAACAATAAGCACTTAAAGGGAGCATCATGACCAAGTCGGAGTTGATTGCGAAGCTGGCCGCACGTTACCCGCAGCTCGTGGCCAAGGACGCCGAGCTGGCTGTGAAGATGATTCTGGACGCGATGGGCAAAAGCCTGTCGCAGGGCCAGCGCATCGAGATCCGCGGCTTTGGCAGTTTCGGCCTCAACTACCGACCGCCCCGCACGGGGCGTAACCCGAAATCGGGCGAACGCGTGCAAGTCCCGGCCAAGCATGTGCCTCATTTCAAGGCCGGCAAGGAATTGCGCGAACGCGTCGACGTCAAGAAATAAAGAGCGATCAGGCATCGTTCCCTGCGGCGGCATGGCCTTGCGGTCATGCCGCTTTTTTATGGCGCCGCTTTTTTGCTGCTTTCCCCGCTGCTTACCTGCGGCCGCCGCTGCAAGACGGTGGTGGCGGCATGATATTCTCGACCGGCCATGCACTATCTGACCTGGGCCATCAAAGGCGCGCTGTTCCTGCTGATCCTGTCCTTCGCCGTGGTCAACACCGACCCGGTGACGGTGCGTTACTACCTTGGTATCCAGTGGCAGGCGCCGCTGGTGCTGGTGCTGCTGGTGGCGCTGTGCATCGGTGCCGCGCTGGGACTGCTGGTGGGTCTGGTGCAGACCCTGCGGCTGCGCCGCCGCATCGCCGCACTGCAGCGCGAGTTGCAGGCAACGCGCCAGCCGCCGGCACCACCGCTGCCGCCGTCGGACCTGGTCTGAGCGGGCGATGCATGGCGTAATCCGTGGAAGAATGAGCTGAACATGGACATCGAACTGTGGTGGCTTCTTGCGCTGCCCCTGTTTTTTGCGCTGGGCTGGCTCGCTGCGCGAGTCGACATCCGCCAGCTCGTCTCTGAATCGCGACTGTTGCCGGCATCCTATTTCAAGGGCCTCAACTTCCTGCTCAACGAGCAGCCGGACAAGGCGATCGAAGCGTTCATTGAAGTGGCTCGCGTCAATCCGCAGACCATCGAATTGCATTTTGCGCTGGGCAGCCTGTTCCGCCGCCGCGGCGAAGTCGAGCGTGCGATCCGCATGCACCAGAACCTTGCCGAGCGTGAAGACCTTGCCCAGGAGCAGAAGCTGCAGGCGGTGCTGGAGCTGGCGCAGGATTACCTGAAAGCCGGTTTGCTCGACCGTGCCGAAGAGTTGTTCGTCAAACTCGACGGCACGCCGCATGCCGAGGCCGCCCTGCGTTTCCTGCTCGAGATCTACGAGCAGGAGAAGGACTGGCACAAGGCCATCGTCACCGCCGAAAAACTGGAAACCCTGTCGGGGCGTTCCTACCAGAAGGAAATCGCCAATTTCTGCTGCGAGCTTGCCGCGCGCGAGCTGATGCAGTCGCGGCCGGCCGAAGCGCGGCCGCACCTGATCGCGGCGCTGGGCCACCACCGGACCTGCGTGCGCGCCAATATCCTGCTCGGCGACCTCGAGCGCGACCTTGGCAACCGCGCGGCGGCGATAGCTGCGTGGCAGCGCATCGAGTCACAGAACCCGGCCTATCTGTCGCTGGTCGCCGAGCGCCTGCTCAATGCCTACCGCGACGAGGGCAGGGCCGACGAGGGCCTCAACCTGCTGCGCGGCTATCTGGAAAAATATCCTTCGCTCGACCTGCTCGACATGGTCTATCGCGAGACGCTGGCCTCGGGCGGCGCGACGGCGGCCTACCGCCTGGTGCGTGACGAAGTGCGGCGCACGCCGACGCTGCTCGGCCTCGACAAGCTGCTCGAAGCGCAGTTGCTCGAAGCGCCGCCGGAAAAACAGCATGACCTGCAGCTGATCAAGCAGCTGATCCACCAGCACACACGCAGCCTTGCCATGTACAAATGCGAGCACTGCGGCTTTCGCGCGCGCCAGTTCTACTGGCACTGCCCGGCCTGCGGCGAATGGGAAACCTACGCCCCGAAACGCACCGAAGAGAAAGGCATCCCGGCATGAATGGCAATCTGGGTCCGCGAGTTGTTATTGCACTGGATTACGCCAGCGCGGAACCGGCGCTGGCACTGGCGGCGCGGCTGGATCCGAAGGCCTGCCGCGTCAAGGTCGGCAAGGAACTGTTCACCGTTGCCGGGCCGTCGCTGGTGACGCAACTGGCGGCGCGCGGCTTTGATGTGTTCCTCGACCTCAAATACCACGACATTCCGAATACCGTGGCTGCCGCGTGCAAGGCGGCGGCGGGGCTTGGCGTGTGGATGATCAACGTCCATGCCAGCGGCGGCAGCGCGATGATGCGTGCGGCGCGAGAAGCGCTGGCCGGCACTGCGAAACCGCCGCTGCTGATTGCGGTGACTGTATTGACCAGTCTTGGTGATCAAGATTTGCGCGAGATCGGCCAGCAGGAAACTGCGCCGCAACTGGTTGAACGGCTGGCGCGCCTGACGCAGGCCAGCGGCCTCGACGGCGTGGTGTGTTCGGCACAGGAAGCGGCACTGCTGCGCAAGGCCTGCGGTAGCGGATTCAAACTGGTCACGCCGGGCATCCGTCTCGCCGATGCCACCGGCAAGGACGACCAGAAGCGCATCGTCACGCCGGCTGCTGCGGTGGCGGCAGGCGCGGATTATCTGGTGGTCGGGCGGCCGATCACCCAGGCTGCCGATCCTCTGGCTGCGCTGGCACGGATCAATGCCGAAATCGGGGCTTGAGAACAGCAGGAACCATGAAAAATAATATAATAAAAACAATAGCTTACAAAGTTCCGGTTACAATGCGCCGGGCGCGTGTGCTGGTGGTCGGTGACGTCATGCTCGACCGCTACTGGTTTGGCGAGGTCAGCCGCATTTCGCCTGAGGCGCCGGTGCCCATCGTCAAGGTCGATCGCATCGAGGAACGCCCGGGTGGTGCTGCCAACGTTGCGCGCAACGTTTCGGCGCTCGGTGCAAAAGCTGCGCTGCTGTCGGTGGTGGGGCGCGACGAAGCCGGGCGCTGCCTGAAGCAACTGCTGCAGCGGGAGAAGGTGGCGACCAGCCTGCATACTGACGCGACGATTTCAACCACGGTCAAGCTGCGGGTGATCGGCCGCCAGCAGCAGCTGCTGCGCGCCGATTTTGAAACCCTGCCCAGCCATGAAGTGCTGGCCTCGAAGCTGAAGGATTACCAGCGCCTGCTGAAAAATGCCGACGTGGTGATCCTGTCCGACTACGGCAAGGGCGGTCTTGCGCACATCTCGAAAATGATCGCGCTGGCGCGCGGCCGCAATGTGCCGGTGCTGGTCGATCCCAAGGGCGAGGATTACTCGCGTTACCGCGGCGCGACGCTGGTCACGCCGAACCGTGCTGAATTGCGGGCAGTTGTCGGTGGCTGGACTTCCGATCGCATGCTTGAGAGCAAGGCGCAGGCCCTGCGCCAGCGCCTCGGGCTGGGCGGCCTGCTGGTCACTCGCAGCGAAGAGGGCATGACGCTGTACCGCAAGGGCGGCAGGCTGCACGTGCCGGCGCAGGCACGAGAAGTCTATGATGTCAGCGGTGCCGGTGACACGGTGATAGCCACCATCGGCGTGATGCTTGCTGCCGGCGAGGATATGGAGAACGCGATCCGCATTGCCAACCGCGCCGCCGGCATCGTGGTCGGCAAGTTCGGCACTGCAGTGGTGTACCCGCAGGAGCTGTTTGCCGTGGCGGAGGAGCAGTCATGATGTATGTGGTTACCGGCGCTGCCGGATTCATCGGTGCGAACATAATCCGCGGCCTCAATGCCATGGGCATAACCGACGTGCTGGCGGTGGACGATCTGACCCAGGGCGACAAGTTCCGCAACCTGGTGGACTGCCACATCGCCGATTACCTCGACAAGGATGAATTTCTTGCGCGGCTGAAGAGTGGCGCCTACCACCGCAAGAATCAGCACAAAATAAGGGCGGTGTTCCACCAGGGCGCCTGCTCCGACACCACGGCCAGCGACGGCCGCTACGTGATGGAGGTCAATTACGCCTATTCCTGCGCGCTGCTCGAGTTCTGCCTTGCCGAGCAGGTGCCGCTGATCTATGCCTCGTCGGCGGCGACCTATGGCGCCTCCACCGAATTCCGCGAAGACCCGGCCTGCGAAGGCCCGCTCAATGTCTACGGTTGGTCCAAGCTGCTGTTTGACCAGCGCGTGCGCCGGCTGCCGCCGGGCGGCTCGCAGGTGGTGGGGCTGCGTTATTTCAATGTCTACGGCGACCGCGAGCAGCACAAGGGCCGCATGGCTTCGGTGGCGTACCACTTTTTCAACCAGTTTCGCGCCGAAGGCCATGTGCGGCTGTTCGAAGGCAGCGGCGGTTACGGCAACGGCGAACAGCGCCGTGACTTCGTGTCGGTCGAGGACGTGGTGCGCGTGAACCTGCATTTCCTGCGCAACCCGGATTGCTCCGGCATTTTCAACTGCGGCAGCGGCAAGGCGCAGGCCTTCAACGATGTTGCGGTGGCGGTGATCAACACGCTGCGCGGCAACGAGGGCAAATCCGCGCTCTCATTGGCCGAACTGCAACAGCAGCAGCTGATCCGCTACATCCCGTTTCCCGGCGACCTGCGTGGCAAGTACCAGAGCTACACCCAGGCCGACCTCAGCACGCTGCGCGGCATCGGTTATGCCGAACCTTTCCTTACTGTGGAGCAGGGCGTGTCGCGTTATGTCGCGCAACTGCTGGCGCGGGCTGCGGCTTGATCATGGCAGATCAATACAAAGGGCTCGACGCCTACATCGGCAATACGCCGCTGGTGCGCCTGCAGCGCATCCCCGGCAATACTTCCAATGTCATTCTTGCCAAGCTCGAGGGCAACAATCCAGCGGGTTCGGTCAAGGATCGTCCTGCGCTGTCGATGATTCGCCGCGCACAGGAGCGCGGCACGATCAAGCCCGGCGATACGCTGATCGAGCCGACCAGTGGCAATACCGGCATCGGCCTGGCGATGGCCGCGGCGATCATGGGCTACCGCATGGTGCTGATCATGCCGGAGAACCAGTCGCTGGAACGCCAGCAGACCATGCGTGCCTTCGGTGCCGAACTGATCCTGACGCCCAAGGAAGTGAGCATGGAGGGCGCGCGCGACCTCGCCGAGCGCATGGTGCGCGAAGGCAAGGGCGTGATGCTCGACCAGTTCGCCAATCCCGACAACCCGCAGGCGCACTACGAGGGCACCGGCCCCGAGATCTGGCGCGACACCGGCGGCAGGATCACGCACTTTGTCTCTAGCATGGGCACCACCGGCACCATCATGGGTGTGTCGCGTTTTCTGAAGGAAAAAAATCCGCAGGTGCAGATCGTCGGCTGCCAGCCCGCCGACGGCGCGCAGATTCCCGGCATCCGCAAATGGCCTAAAGAATATCTGCCGAAGATCTGCAACTGGGATCAGGTTGATCGTGTGGTCGAAGTCGCGCAGCCCGATGCCGAGGAGATGATGCGGCGCATGGCGCGCGAGGAGGGCATTTTCGCCGGTGTGTCATCGGGAGGCGCGCTGTGGGCAGCGCTGCAGATTTCGGCGCAGGTGCAGAACGCGGTGATCGTGTTCATCGTCTGCGACCGCGGCGACCGCTATCTGTCGACCGGTGTTTTCGCGTAAACACCGTAATTAATATAAGTCATTGTTTTTAAAGGATAATTTGTGACGCCTGTGCTGGTGTTCGACATCGAAACCGTGCCCGACGTGGCCGGACTGCGCAAGCTGCACAGCTTGGATGACAGCCTCTCCGACCACGATGTCGCCGAACTCGCCTTCCAGTTGCGCCGGCAAAGCCACGGCAGCGATTTCCTGCCGCATTACCTGCAGCGTGTGGTGGTGATTTCCTGCGCACTGCAGGACCGCGACAGCTTCAAGGTCTGGTCGCTGGGTGCGGCCGGTGAATCCGAAGGTGAAATCATCCAGCGTTTTTTCGACGGCATCGAAAAGTACACGCCGCAGATCGTGTCGTGGAACGGCGGCGGCTTTGATTTGCCGGTGCTGCATTATCGCGGCCTGATCCACGGCGTGAAGGCATCGCGCTACTGGGACCAGGGCGAGGATGACCGCGATTTCAAGTGGAACAACTACATCAGCCGCTATCACCAGCGCCATCTCGACCTGATGGACCTGCTGGCCATGTACCAGGGCCGCGCCAATGCGCCGCTCGATGCACTGGCGCAACTGATGGGTCTGCCGGGCAAGCTGGGCATGGACGGTTCCGCGGTGTGGGGTGCGTACCAGGACGGCAAGCTCGAAGACATCTGGCGTTACTGCGAGACTGACGTGGTCAACACCTATCTGGTCTACCTGCGTTTCCAGCAGATGCGCGGCGCGCTGACGCCGCAGCAGCATGAGCAGCAGGTCGCCGCCGTACGTGCCGCGCTGGACAAGCTGAAGCAGCCGCACTGGCAGGAGTTCCTGTCGCGCTGGTCAGCCTGATGCGCGGCCGCAGCAATACCCCGCGGACGACCACGGCCGGCCCGCTGCAGATCGAATCCCTGGACCATGAAGGCAAGGGCATCGCCCGCCACAACGGCAAGGTGATGTTCATCGAAGGCGCACTGCCCGGTGAATCGGTCGAGGCCGGGATCTACCGCCGCAAGCCGGCCTTCGAGCAGGGTTACGCGACGAAGATCTTCAGGGAAAGTGTTGCCCGCACCGATCCGCGCTGCCGTTTCTACGGACTCTGCGGCGGCTGCAGCCTGCAGCACATGGACCTGCGCACGCAGGTCGCCGCCAAGCAGCGGGTGCTGGAAGACAACCTGAAACATATCGGCAAGGTGCAGCCGGAGCAGATCCTGCCGGCGATACACGGCCCGGACTGGGGCTACCGGCACCGTGCGCGGCTGACCGTGCGCAACGTGATCAAGAAGGGCACGGTGCTGGTCGGCTTCCACGAGAAGCGCAGCAGCTATGTCGCCGACATGACGTCCTGCGAAGTGCTGCCGCGCCGCCTGTCCGACCTGCTGCCGCGGCTGCGTGAGCTGGTCGCCAGTCTGAGCATCCATGACCGCCTGCCGCAGATTGAAGTGGCGCTGGCCGAAGACCAGGACGTGCTGGTGCTGCGTAATCTGGAAGCGCTGACTGCCGAAGACGAGTCGAAGCTGCGCACCTTTGCCGACGCGTATAACGTATCGATCTGGCTGCAGCCTGCGGGGCCGGACACCGCGCATCCCTTTCATCCGCCGGGCGCGGACACGCTGCACTACACACTGCCCGAGTTCGGCGTGAAGGTGGCCTTCAAACCCACCGACTTCACCCAGGTCAACCACGCGATCAACCGCGTGCTGGTGCGCCGTGCTCTGGGCTTGCTCGATCCGCGGCCGGGTGAACGCATTGCCGACCTGTTTTGCGGTCTCGGCAATTTCACGCTGCCGATCGCGCGCAGCGGGGCGATGGTCACCGGCATCGAGGGCAACGCCGGGCTGATCCGCCGCGCCGGCGAAAACGCGCAATTGAACGGTCTGGCCGGGAACACGCGGTTTTTGACGATGGACCTGTTCAAGATTGATGCCGTGCAGTGGCAGGCATTGGGGCCTTTCGACAAACTGCTGATCGACCCGCCGAGGGACGGCGCAATGGAGCTGGTCAAACTGATCGGCGCCGATGGCCCGAAGCGTATCGTCTATGTGTCCTGCAACCCGGCGACGCTGGCGCGCGACGCCGAGGTGCTGGTGGCGGTGCACGGCTACCGGCTGAAGGCTGCGGGCATCGTCAACATGTTTCCGCACACCGCGCATGTTGAATCCATTGCCTGGTTCGAGCGCGAGTGAACTGATTCAAGGGCAATAAAAAAAGACAACAAAAAAGCGGCCCGCAGGCCGCTTTTTTGTGGCTGAAAACGACTCAGTCGCGGTCGCCGGTGAGACCCAGAATCTGCAGCAGGCTGCTGAAGATGTTGTACAGCGACACATACAGCGACAGTGTTGCCGACACGTAGTTGGTCTCGCCGCCGCGGACGATGGCGTTGATCTGCCACAGGATCACCGCGGAGGAGAAGATGATGAACGCGCCGCACAGCACCAGTTGCATCAGCGGGCTCTGCAGGAAGATCTGCGCGACCACCGCCAGCATGATCACCACGAATCCGACCAGCAGGAACTTGTTGAGGAAGCCGAAATCGCGCTTGGTCGTGGAGGCGATGCCGGAGAGCACGAAGAACACCGCCGCGGTGCCGCCGGCCGCCATCATCACCAGCTGGCCGCCGTTGCGCATCGACAGGATGGTCTGCAGCAGCGGGGCGAGCATCAGGCCGAGGAAGGCGGTGAAGCCGAGCAACAGGCCCACGCCCAGCGCGCTGTCGCGGTTTTTCTCGATCGCATAGATCCAGCCGTAGAACACCGCGAGCATGATGACCATCGACAGGATCGGGCTGCCGCGCATGAAGCTGAAATTGATGAAGTTGGTGCCGACGAAGGCGCCAATCACCGTCGGGATCAGCGACAGCGCAAGCAGCAGGTAGGTGTTGCGCAACACCTTGTTCTGCCGTGCGGCAATGTCCTGGGTGCCGGCGGTATAAATGTTTCCGGTTTGCAGTTCGGGTTGCATGACGCAGGTCCTCCAAAAGTTGACCAAATCAGTCGTGCGTAAGACTACTCAAGACCACAAAAAGTTGCAACGAATGGACGGCATTTCCCGGCATTCCGGTTTACCCAGTAACCCTTTGATAATGAATGTTATTATTTCTGACGCTGGAAGCTGAAAAACGCTGCAAATGCGCATAGAATGCGGCTGCTTTTTTTGGGCGGCCTGCGTGGCCGCCGCGGCATGACCTGTCGCCCGTTCCGGAGAGTTGGCAGAGCGGTTGAAGGCACCGGTCTTGGCGCGCGGGGGCAGCGCACCAGCGAGGCTAACCGGCCGAAAGGCCGGTTAAGCGCCGAAGGCGTGGCCGGAGCTAAAACCGGCAGCTGTAATGATCAGATACACGGAGAGTTGGCAGAGCGGTTGAATGCACCGGTCTTGAAAACCGGCAGGGCCTCACGGTCCTCGTGAGTTCGAATCTCACACTCTCCGCCATTTATTTAAAACTAAATAGAATCAAATGGTTATCTGATTCTATCGAGACTTGGGCAGGCCGCCATTCAGCGTTAACATCAACGCTTCCGATACCCGCGAGGTGTGGCGCATGGCCGATACCGATGTCTTTGATGAAGCCCGGACGCGGCAGTTGGCCGAGTCGCTGGGCCTGACCCGGCTGACGCCGGACCACCTGAAGCAATTACACAAGGCCGCCGCAGTATCGGCGGCACGGCGCGGAGCACTGGACAATGCCGCGCTGACGCCCGCCGACGAGCCGGCCCACGTCTTCCGGCTGCCCTGAAATGGCTGCAGACCACGAGGAACTGGCTTATCTCGGCATCGCGGAAGCCGCGCTGCTGATCCGCGGGCGCAAGCTTTCGCCCGTGGAATACGCACAGGCACTGATTTCACGTGTCGAACGCCATGACGGCCGCATCAATGCCTTTCTGCGGTTCACGCCGGAGATCGCGCTGGCGGATGCCCGGCGTGCCGAAGCCGAGATCATGGCCGGCCACTGGCGGGGGGCGATGCACGGCGTGCCCTACGGCCTCAAGGACATCGTCGACTACGCCGGACTGCCGACCACGGCGCACTCCGCAGTGCTGAAAGACAACATCGCGCCGTCCGATGCGGCAGTCACCCAGAAGCTGCGTGCAGCCGGCGGCGTGTTCATGGGCAAGCTGGCGACGCATGAGTTCGCCACCGGCGGCCCCTCGTTTGACCTGCCGTGGCCGCCGGCACGCAATCCCTGGAACCGTGACCATTTCACCGGCGGCTCGTCGAGCGGCTCTGGCGCCGCGACTGCGGCCGGTTTCCTGCCGATGGCGATCGGTTCTGACACCGGCGGCTCGATCCGCAATCCCGCCACGCTCTGCGGCGTCACCGGGATGAAGGCGAGCTATGGCCTGGTCAGCCGCCGCGGCGTGTTCCCGCTGGCCTACACGCTGGACCATGTCGGCGCGCTGACGCGAACCGTGAGCGACAGCGCGATCGTGCTCAACCTGCTCGCAGGGCACGATGCCGCCGACCCCGGCAGCATGCCGCGGCCGGCCTGCGACTACACCGGGCAGATCGGCCGCGATATCCGGGGCCTGCGCATCGGCGTGATCCGCCATTTCTATGCCGAGGACATCGTTGCCGATCCCGAAATGCTGGCGGCGATCGATGCCGCGGTCGAAGTGCTGCGCGGGCTCGGCGCGCAGGTGCGTGAGCTGCGCATCGCACCGCTGCAGCAGTACATGGCGGTCAACCGCGCCATACTCACCGCGGAAGCCTATGCCATCCACCAGCAGTGGCTGCGCGAACGGCCGCAGGACTATGGCGCGATTACACGGGAGCGGTTTTTTGCCGGAGCCACATTGACTGCAGCTGATTACATCAACGCCACCCGGCTCAGGGCAAAGCTGACCAGCCAGTTCCACCAGCAGTTTGAAGACATTGACGTGGCTTTGACCGCAAGCGCGCATGATCCGGCCTGCCGCATCGATGATGCGGCGGCGAATGACTACACCTATGGCCGCCAGGCACGCTCCCCGTTCAATGTCACCGGAAGTCCGGCGATGTCGGTGCCCGCGGGTTTCAGCAGCAAAGGCCTGCCGCTGGGTTTCCAGATTGTCGCGGCGCCTCATCAGGAGGCATTGCTGTTCCGGGTTGGTGCGGCGTACGAGGCGGCGACGCCATGGACCCGGCGACATCCGGTGCTGGGCTGAAATCCGGGACCGGCCTGCTTTTTGCTAGCTTTTTTGCCAGATTGATTTCTGGATATTCCGGGCCCGCGCCAGGAAGTGGCGGGCTTACATCACGTCAACTTGCTGGAGGCGTTATGCAAAAGGGTCTGTCAGGCTGGGCAATGATCGTGGCAGCACTGGTTTTCGCGGCACCGCAGTTTGCAGGGGCCGCGGCACCGTGGCCGGAAAAACCGGTGCGCATCATCGTGCCCTGGGCGCCCGGCGGCAGCACTGACATCCTGGCGCGCATCCTTGGCGTCGAACTCGGCCGCCGGCTGAAGCAGAACTTCATTGTCGAAAACCGCGCCGGTGCCGGTTCGATTGTCGGCCTGCAGTTCACCGCGCAGCAGCCGGCTGATGGCTACACCTTCCTGATGACGTCCACCGGTTACGGATTTCTGATCAACAAGGCCAGTGTCGACCTGGTCAATTCCTTCGCCTCGGTGGCCATGGTCGGTGTCGCCGACAGCGCGCTGGTGGTCAATCCGCACCTGCCGGTCAATTCGGTGAAGGAACTGGTTGCGCTGGCCAAAAAACGCCCCGGCGAACTGCTGTATTCATCCTCGGGTGTTGGCGGATTCCCGCACATGAACACCGAATTGTTCATGCTGATGGCCGGCGTCAAGATGACCCATGTGCCTTTCAAAGGCGGCGGCCCCGCCATCGTCGATACCGCCGCCGGCAACACCCAGCTGCAGATCGGTTCGCTGCCGACGGTGCTCAACCATGTCCGCGCCAAGCGCCTGAAGGCGATTGCAGTGGGTGGCCCGCAGCGTAATCCCGCGCTGCCCGAGCTGCCGACGATCAGCGAATCGGGGGTGCCGGGTTATGAATCGCAGATCTGGTTCGGCATCTTCGCGCCAAAAAACCTGCCGCAGCCGCTGGTGTCCTCCATGTACAACGCGGTCAACGAAGCGCTCGCCAATCCCGAAACCGTCAGGCGCATGGACGAGCAGGGTGCCGTGCCGCAGAAAATGACCACGGCGCAATTCGCGAAATACATGGAAACGGAGCAGGAAAAATGGGCCAAGGTCATACGCGCAGCCAACATCAAGGGCGAATGAGCGGAATGGCGGTTTCCCGATGAGCCAGGCCCCGGCGCTGCCCAGTGCGGTCGAGGCCGCAGCGGAAATCCGTGCCGGCCGGCTCAGTTCCGAAAAGCTGGTCAGGTCCTGCCTTGAACGTATTGCGCAGCGCGAACCGGAAGTCCAGGCCTGGGCCTGGATCGACGCCGAACAGGCGCTGGCCCAGGCCCGTGCGCGCGACCGCGAGACACCGCGTTCGCCGTTGCACGGCATCCCTGTCGGCATCAAGGATGTCATCGACACCTGCGACATGCCGACCGGTTATGGCTCACCCATTTACGCAAACCACCAGCCCGCGGCCGATGCCGCCTGTGTGGCGCAGATCCGCGAGCTGGGTGGTGTCATTCTCGGCAAGGCGGTATCGACCGAGTTTGCCACCCGCCACCCCAACAAGACGCGCAATCCGCACCGGCTGACTCAGACGCCGGGCGGATCGTCCAGCGGTTCGGCCGCGGCGGTGGCGGACGGCATGGTGCCGTTGGCCCTGGGCACCCAGACTTCATCGTCGGTGATCCGGCCGGCCGCCTATTGTGGCGTGGTCGGTTACAAACCCTCGTTCGGGCTGATCAACCGCGCCGGCATGAAATTCCTTTCCGAGTCCCTGGATACCATCGGTGTGCTGTCGCGCACGGTGGCCGATGCCGCACTGCTGGCCACCCAGCTCGCCGGCATTCCCTGGACACCGCCGGGCGCAGCGATGGCCCGCCCGCCGCGGATTGCCGTCTGCCGCACGCCGTACTGGGCGGCAGCCGATGCATCGGTGCAGTCCTCGCTGATCGAAACCGCGGCTCGCCTCAAGGCAGCCGGCGCCGCACTGGTCGAACTCGAATTGCCCGCGATGTTTGCGGGCATGAACCATCTGCAGGTCGCCATCAGTGCGTATGAGTTCTATCGTGCGCTGAGCCACGAGCGCATCCGCCACCCCGATCTGCTTTCGGCGAGCCTTAGTGCGCGCATCGCGGCGGGCGGACGGGTGAGCCGGGCGGAGTACGAGGCGGCGCTGGTGGACACCGCGCGTTGCAGGGCATGGATCGCGGATGCCTTTGCCGGCTTTGATCTCATCATCGCGCCCAGTGCGCCAAGCGAGGCACCGGAGCTGTCCAATACGGGTGAGCCGACCTTCGGCCTGATGTGGACACTGCTGCAGCTGCCCTGCCTGACGCTGCCCTGCGGAACCGGGGCCACCGGACTGCCGCTGGGCCTGCAGGTCATTGCCGCAGCGGGCTGCGATCCCGATTTGTATGCCGGTGCCGGCTGGATCGAACACCAGCTGGCGCGCTGAGGACCGGCGCCGACACTTCAGGAAAAACGGAACACCAGCGAAGGTTCGGCCATGCGGTCGCGCGGCTTGCGCATGCGCTCTGCCATCGCCAGCGCGTGCGGCGCATTTTCGGCAAGGATCGCGAACAGGCGCTCATCGAGGTTCAAGCCGGCTTTTTGCGCCATCACTTCGACCAGGGTTCGTGTCCTGGCATCGAGCGATACCGGCCGCGGTTCGTTGCCGCGCAGGTCGGGCACCGGCAGCGGATTGCCGGGTTCCAGCGGGGGCCTCCGGAGATGCCAGTCCGTTTCGCGCTGGTAGGCGGCACCGGCCTGCAATACCAGCGCATCGCTGCCGGCACGCCCCACGAGCTGCATGCCCAGCGGCAGGCCGTCTTTGGAGTAACCGCAAGGCAGGGCCAGTGCCGGGGTGCGCGCACTGTTCGAAGGTGTGCAGACATTGCCGCGCAGCCAGAAATTCTCGCTGCGGTAATCTTCAAAACGCGGTGCCGGACCGAAACCGCAGGTCAGCAGCAGATCGTAGCGCTCGTGCAGCGGCTGCATGGTGGCCAGATAGGCCCGGTGCTCGCGTAATGCCTGCACGTAATCGGCGGACTGGAACAGGCAGGCCGGCAGGGCGCGACCCAAGAAGTCACGCCCGAACAGCTGCGGTGTCCGCATCAGCTGCTGCTGGTGGATGGCGAAAATCTCGCTCTCGGCAATGATCACCTTGATGTCGTAACCGTCCTGCACGGCGGGGCTGCGGCAATCCTCGAGGCTCGCGCCAAGCCCGCGGAACACCGCGATGGCTTCGTCCAGTGCCTTGCGATGATCGGGGTGCGCGGGAATGTCCTCTTCCCAGTAATGGCGAAGCACACCGATGCGCAGGCCGCGGACGCCGGCCTCGAGCTGCGCGGAATAATCCGGAATGTCGTGGCGCATGCTGCCGGCATCGGCGGCGTCGTAACCCGCGATGGCCTGGAGCAGCAGCGCGCAGTCCGCGGCACTGCGCGCCATCGGCCCGCAGTGGTCGAAGGTGAAGGAGTTCGGGATCACCCCGGCTCGGCTGACCAGGCCATAGGTCGGCATCAGGCCGGTGATGCCGCAGAACGAGGCAGGGCCGCGGATCGAGCCGCCGGTGTCCGAACCCAGTGCCGCGGGCAGCAGGCCGGCGGCCACGGCAGCGGCCGAGCCGCTGGAGGAGCCGCCGGTAAAGCGCTCAAGGTTCCAGGGATTGCGCGCGGGGGGCCAGGGCAGATCGAACGACGGTCCGCCGTGCGCGAACTCGTGGGTCTGCAGTTTGCCAAGCAGGATGGCGCCGGCTTCGAGCAGCTTGCGCGTCGCGGTGGCGTCGTGGTCCGGGATGTTATCGCGGCACACAGCCGAACCGCCCGAAGTCAGGATGCCCCGGGTGTTGTAGATGTCCTTCAGGCCGAAGGGAATGCCATGCAGCGGGCCGCGGCTGCCGTTGCGCATGATGTCCTGCTCGGCCTGCCGGGCCTGCGCCCGTGCCTGTTCGGCGGTGACGGTGATGAAGGCATTGACCCGCGGGTCGAGGCTTTCAATGCGCGAGAGCAGGGCCTCGGTCAGCTCGACTGGCGACAGGCTGCGCTTCGCGATCAGCGTTGCGGCCTCGGCGATGCCCAGTTCATGCAGCGTGCTGCCCAAGGCGCGGCCTCTCAGCTTTCGCTGCGAACGGCATCCGCCCAGCAGTTGGGCGTTTCATAAAGCCGGACCTGTTCCAGTTGCAGCCGGTCGCCGTATTCGGCGCGATAGGCCGCATCGAGGATGGCGAATGCCTGCTGTGCGAGGTGTTCCGCCGTGGGCGGCGCATCGAACAGCACGGTCTTGTGGCCGGGGATGCCGGCGAGAAAGGTGGCGACCGCCTGGTCATGGCGCCAGGCCAGAAAAGCGTGGTCCCAGGGCTCGGCGATCAGCCGGCTGGCAATGGTCTTGATCGCGGAAAAATCGATCACCATGCCTTCGTCGGCGGCGCCCGGCGTGGCGATGACCGGACCGCTGACAGTGACTTCTAGGGCATAGCGGTGCCCATGCAGGTGCCGGCACTGGCTGCCGTGGTTGGGAATGCGGTGGCCGGCATCAAATTCCAGCCTGCGGGTGATTTTCATGGCCGGCGATTATACCGCCGGGGTGCGGCAACCTCGTTTTTCCCCTGAAAATCCAATAAAATAGCGCCCTTTTTGGCAAGGCAAAGCCTTCAGCCCCCCGGGTCATTCCGGTCTTCCTATATATGGCACTGATAGTTCAAAAATACGGCGGCACTTCGGTCGGCAGCCCGGAGCGCATCAAGAACGTGGCCAAACGCGTGGCGCGCTGGAAATCCCAGGGCCATGACGTGGTGGTCGTGGTCTCGGCAATGTCCGGCGAAACCAACCGGCTGATCGCGCTGGCCAAGGACATCCAGTCCCAGCCTGATCCGCGCGAGCTTGACGTGATGGTGTCCACCGGCGAGCAGGTGACGATTGCCCTGCTGTCGATGGCGCTGCTCGAGATCGGCGTGCCGGCGCGCAGCTACACCGGCGGCCAGGTGCGCATCCTCACCGACAACGCCTATACCAAGGCACGCATCGTCAGCATCGACGAGCACAACATGCGCGCCGACCTCAAGGCCGGCCGTGTCGTGGTCGTCGCCGGTTTCCAGGGCATCGACGAAGCCGGCAACATCACCACGCTGGGTCGTGGCGGTTCGGACACCACCGGCGTGGCACTGGCTGCGGCGCTGAAGGCTGACGAGTGCCAGATCTACACCGACGTGGACGGTGTCTACACCACCGACCCGCGCATTGTTCCGGAAGCCCGGCGCCTGAAGACCGTCACCTTCGAGGAAATGCTCGAGATGGCGAGCCTCGGCTCCAAGGTGCTGCAGATCCGCTCGGTCGAATTTGCCGGCAAATACAAGGTGCGTTTGCGCGTGCTCTCCAGCTTCGAGGACGAAGGCGAGGGCACGCTGATCACTTTCGAGGAAGACAAGGACATGGAAAAAGCCGTCATTTCAGGCATTGCCTTCAACCGCGACGAGGCGAAAATCACCGTTCTCGGCGTGCCCGACCGTCCTGGCATCGCGTACCAGATTCTTGGCCCGGTCGGCGAGGCTAACATCGACGTCGACATGATCGTGCAGAACGTCGGTCACGACGGTCTCACCGATTTTTCGTTCACGGTGCATCGCAACGACTACCAGAAAGCGCTGAAGGTGCTGCAGCCGGTGCTTGAGCATACCAAGGCACGCGGCGTGCAGAGCGGCGACAAGATTGCCAAGGTGTCGGTGGTCGGCGTTGGCATGCGGTCCCACGCCGGCATTGCCAGCACGATGTTCCGCACGCTGGCCGAGGAAGGCATCAACATCGAGATGATCTCCACTTCGGAGATCAAGATTTCGGTGGTGATCGACGAGAAATACACCGAACTCGCGGTGCGCGTGCTGCACAAGGCGTTCGGGCTGGATCAACCGGCCTGATCGCCGGATTGCCGGGCGGGGGGCTGTGGTAACCTTGCCGAAATGCAGTAAACAGTTTGTGAAGTAACAGCATCAGAGTTCCGGAGAGATGGCCGAGTGGTCGAAGGCGCGCCCCTGCTAAGGGCGTATGGGGGCAAAACCTCCATCGAGGGTTCGAATCCCTCTCTCTCCGCCAGTATAAAAAACGGGGCCTTGTGCCCCGTTTTTTATTGAGTGCGGCAAAGGCGGGGTATCCATCTCCACAGTGACCGATGCTCGGAGCGCATGTCGTACGGGCTGTTGCGTGATGGCCGGGATCGATTTTTTCACCGGATTGTGCGGCGGAAAATCCAGGATGCATTTCGCCATGCCGAGTCATGGTGCATCAATCAGATTCCATTTCGTGTATTAAAATAAGTAATTGATTTTTTTATGATATTTTTTGATCCTCATTCTTGTGAACGATTGCACTTATACAATGTGGAGTCACGATGCCCTTCAAAACAGTAGGTCTGTCGTGATAAGGTAAAACCGCATAAGGTGCCTTTCCGGGTGCCGCATGAGTGAAGAAAGCATATCGGCCGGAGGAGGCGTGGATATGGTTTCGATTGCGACAACAAGCACCTTGGCCTGCGGACTGCAGTTCGTGGTCATCGTGCATCGCGCACTCCGCATTTTTCGGGGTGTCAGCACAAACCCTTTCCGAAAACATGGACGGGCCGGTCTTGCGCCGCGGCCATTTTTCCCGCAGCGCGGGAAGGGGTTTGTTTGATGGTGGCATCATGCCTGCTTCAGTTGCAGCGGCATGTGTCCGTTAACAGGAGAATTTTGGGATTTGGCAGTTTTTTGGAAAACCGCTCCCGGTGTGATGACGGGTAACGGCTCATGCGGGTTGCGGTAATGCGTCGGTGAGATTTTCCAAATGAAAGTACAGACCAAGGAAGCAATGGTCACCGCGGTTTCGCTGCTGGCGGTCGCTCTGATCGTATCCACACTGCTGTGGACATACCGGGCGGTGGATACCGCCAACCGCCAGCGCCAGCAGGCGAGCGAGATTGCGCGCGGTCTTTCACAGCTCAGGCTGTTGACCTTCGAGTACCGCCTCTACCGTTCCAGCGACATCGAAAAGAAGTGGTACGTGGTGTCAGGCACCGTTGACCGCAACATCGAAAACACTGAAACCTCCACGCCAATGCAGAAGGAGCTGCTTGAGCGGCTGCGGGAACGGCGTTCGCTGATCAAGAAAATATTTGGCGAGATTGTGGACCGTTATGCGGTTTTCAACGCAGGCGCGGCCGGCAAGGTGCAGGAGCATGTTCACAACAACAAGCTGTTCAGCGGCATGCTGGCCGAGCAGCAGAAGAATTTCCAGGACATATTCCGGTTGACCGACATCGCATCCAATCGCATCCTGGAGGCGCAGCGCAGACTGCTGTTCGTGGCCCTCGGGGGGCTGGGGCTGATTGCACTGATCAAGATCCTGTCCTGGTGGAGGTTGCGCCGTGAGGTGCTGCAGCCGATCGGGGAGCTGGAGTTTGCGGCAGGCCATGTCGGACAGCACAGCTGGAGTTTCAAGGCGCGTGCCGGCGATGACGAAGTGGCGGGGCTTGGTGCCAGCCTCAATGCCATGGCGGCGAGGATCGAGGCGCAGGCCAATGCGCTGATGCAGGCGCGCGACGGCATGGAGCAGATGGTGCGTGAACGCACTGCCGAACTCGAAAACGCGCTGAAGGAACTGCAGTCAAGCCAGGCTGCGCTGATCGACAGCGAGCAGCGCTTCCGTGCCATTTTTGATCATGCCGGTGTCGGTATCACGATGCGGTCCGCGCATGACCGCAACCTGCCCTGGATCCAGGTCAATGATCATTTCTGCAAGATGCTCGGTTATTCAAGGGAGGAGCTGCTGAAGCTGAGCACTGCGGACATTACCCCACCAGAGCATCTGGCCAATGCGCTGGCCGACAACGAGAGCATGAAAAAAGGGGATCTTTCCTTTTATGCCCGGGAGAAACAGGTCATCCGCAAGGATGGCCAGAAGATATGGGTGCTGCTCACCGTTTCGACGCTGGCAGGCCCGGACGGCAAGCCGGTGAATCTGATCGCCACCTACCAGGACATCAACCAGCGCCACGAAGCCGAGATCAGCATCCGGCGCCTGAATCGCGTCTATGCCGTGCTCAGCGGCATCAACCTGCTGATATCCAGGGTTCACGATCTGCCGTTACTGCTGCCGGAAGCCTGCCGCATCGCCGTCGAGCAAGGTGGTTTCGCGCTGGCCTGGATCGGCATCCACGACAACAAGGCCCGGAAAATTCTGCCCGTAGCCTGGGCTGGCGAGCATAGCGAGGCGCTCGCAAAAGCCGGCACCTCGGCCACACCTGAACACCCCCTGGGGCATGGCGTGACTGGCCGAGCCGTCGAGCTTAAGCGGCCCGTATTCATCAATGACCTGACGCTGTGGCCTGACTTCGGTTCCCCGAGAAGGCGCGAGGCCATCCGCCTGGGTTATCGCTCGACAATCGCTTTGCCGCTGATTGTTGATGGTGAGGCGGTTGCCGTGCTCACGCTGTATGCCATTGAGTCCGGATTCTTCGATGCGAAAGAAGTGGCCCTGCTTACGGAGCTGGCTGGCAATGTCTCCATCGGCATGGAGGGGATTGAGCGGCAGCGGAAAATCGAAAAGCTGTCGCGCATTCGCGCGGTTTCGGCACGGATCAATGCGGCCATCGTCCGTATCCGTGACCGCGAAACCCTGCTCCGTGAAACCTGCAACATTGTCTTCAAGCACGGCGGCTTCGAGCTGATCTGGATCGGCGACGTCAATGCCGAAAAGCGGGAAATCCGCTCCGTGGCCTGGAACGGTTTCCCGATCGAGGTGATCAACCAACTGGACTGGAGCGATTTGGGGGAGGGGAAAAAAACCTTGGCCGAAGCCATGCGTACCGGCAAAGCCTATGTCCGCCATAAGCTGGATGAAGACCTGCCCGCGGGTACCTTGCGGAGCGAAGCCATCACCCAGGGCTATGCCTCCTCGGCCTGCCTGCCGCTCCAAGTGGAGGGCCAAGTCGAAGCCTTCATCCTGCTGTTCTCGAAAGAAGAGGCGTTTTTCGATGAGGATGAGCTTGAACTGCTGAAGGAGGTCGCGGCAGACGTGTCGCTGGCCCTGCAGACCATCAAGAGCCGCGAACGGCTGGATTACCTGTCCTATTACGATCCGCTGACCGGCCTGCCGAACAGGACGCTGTTCATGGACCGCGCCAGCCAGCAGATGCGCATGCGTGGAGAAGAGCAGCGGATCGTGGCGCTGATGCTGGTCAACATCGACCGCTTCCGCTACATCAACGAGACCTTTGGCCGCAGTGGTGGTGATACCCTGCTGAAGCTGGTGGCAAGAAGGCTCGAAACCTCCTTTCACGGCAAGGATTACATTGCGCGCATCGATGCCGACAGTTTTGCCGTCGTTGTCCGCGGCATCGCCGATTCATCCCGGATCCTGCACATCATTGAAGATCGCATCCTGAGCTGCTTTGCCGGGGATTTCGATATCGAGGGCAAGGAGGTGCGTGTGGCGGCCAAGGTCGGTGTCGCTGTTTTTCCGACGGATGGCGAAGACGCCGACAAGTTGTACCACAACGCCGAGGCTGCATTGAAGATGGCCCGGGACTTGGGCGAGCGCCACCTGTTCTATGCCGCCGAAATGAACGCCAGGGCCGAGCAGACCCTGACGCTGGAAACCCGGTTGCGCAAGGCGGTCCAGAATCAGGAGTTTGTCCTGTATTACCATCCAAAGCACTGCCTGGCCAGCGGCAGAATCGTCGGCATGGAGGCGCTGATCCGCTGGCAGGACCCGGCATCGGGACTGGTGCCGCCCGGCGTCTTTATCTCCCTGCTTGAGGAAACCGGCCTGATACTGGAGGTCGGCAAATGGGCGTTAAATGAGGTGCTTAGGCAGCACAGCGAGTGGACGGCACTGGGGCTCAAGGTTCCGCGGATTGCGGTCAATGTGTCCGCCATCCAGTTGCAGCAGAAGAATTTCTCCGATGTGGTGATCGGTGCGGTCCAGGCGCAGGGTGACAACCCCGACGCACTGGAGCTCGAGATCACGGAAAGCCTGCTGATGAAGGACGTTCAGGCCAGCCTGCGCACCCTGTCGGTATTGCGCGGCCTGGGTGTCACCATCGCAATGGATGATTTTGGCACCGGATATTCGTCGCTGGCCTATATCGCGAGGCTGCCGATCACTTCGATCAAGATTGACCGCGCCTTCATCACCGGGATGACCGATGGTCCGCAGAACATGAGCATCGTGACCACGGTCGTCGGGCTTGCCCATGCCATGAACCTGAAGGTGGTGGCCGAGGGCGTCGAAACCCGCGAGCAGGCCGATCTGCTGAGCATGCTGAAATGCGACGAGGTGCAGGGTTATTTATTCAGCAAACCCGTGCCCGCACAGGCGATGCAGGCGCTGCTCGAGGGCTCGGCAGCAGGACAAAATTGAGTCTGGGGTCGCGGTCGGAGCGTGACTTATTTTTTGGTGTTCTTGCCGCCGCCAAACAATCCCTCGGCCCAGTTGCCGACCTTGGCACCTGCAGCCGTTCCGACACCGGGCAATACCACGCTGCCCAGCGCCGCGCCGGCCATCGAAGCGCCGCTGGGCAGGGCCATCGGCGAGTCCACCGTGCCGCTGATGTTGAGCGGCACCACCAGCGTACTGCCCACCTGCGCGTTGACCCGGCCGGAGAGTGATTTGTCCGGTGCGATGGTGACATTGCCTTCGGCGCCGAGCGAGCCCGAGGTCACCTTGAGGTTGGTGATGCGCTGGGTGCCGCGGTCCATCGCAAAATGCCCGGTCAGCGTGTCGAAGCGGGTTTCACCGCCGCTTTCACGCTTGATCAGCTGGGTTGCCGCGCGTTGCAGGTCGATGCCCTGCAGCACGCCATTGCGGATGTCGAAGGGCGTCTCCAGGCGCATCGCCGCGGCGATCTGTTCCGGTTTCGCGGTTTCACCGGAGAACACCGGTTTTGCGTTCAGGCGGCCGCTGATTTTTGCGGACGGTGAAAACAGCGGCACCAGTTCGCGCAGTTCCACGGCATCAACCGCGAGTTGGCCTTTCAGGCGCAGGCCTTTCTGCCAGTCGATTTCCATCGTGCCGCCGATTTTTCCCTGATAGAGCTTCGATTCGAGCTGGCGCAGGTCGAGGCTGGTCGGCGTGGCGAAGCCGCTGACCTTCAATTCGTCGAACTTCATCGGCGGTCCCAGCGGCAGCGACCAGTCGCGGGCATCGACGGCCAGGCGCAGCCGGCCCTTGTCGGCGGGCAGCAGGGACGCTTTCAGCTTGCCGTCGCGGGCGCTGAGCAGTGCGCGCAGCGGCAGACCGTCATCACCGATATCGACTTCAGCATCGAAGGGGCCGAGTTTTTTCTTCTGCAGTTGCAGCGAAGCATCATTAAGGCGGATTTCGCGGACCACCACCTTGAAGGCCGCGGGCGGCGCCTTGGGATCGGTCTTGGTCCACTGCGGAATCTTGTCGAGCGCGCGTTGTGTGATCAGCAGGCCGTCAATATCGATGCTGCGGATGACCTTGGTCGAAGACAGCATTGAAAGAAGATCGGGCGTGACGGCGACCTTGCCGGCCTTGAGATGATCGCCAGCCTTGCCGACTTCAATACCCTCGATCACGGCATGGGGCAGGGGCAGGCCGCGCAGGGCGAGCTTGCGCAGGGTGACGGGCTCTTTCAGCTTGTCGGAGACCATGGCCTCGATTTGCGGCCGGTAGTCATCCAGCGAGACAAACAGCGGCACCACTGCGAGTGCAGCCAAAAAGACCGAAAAAACCAGAACTGCACGCTTAAACCACTTCATTTCACTGGATATCCTGCGTTGACCGGCATGGCACCGGAAGATAGAATACGCCCCTCGCTGAATGGCTAACAACCGGTTTTTCCAGCGAAATTCCCCGATAGCTCAGTCGGTAGAGCGACGGACTGTTAATCCGCAGGTCCCTGGTTCGAGCCCAGGTCGGGGAGCCAGATACTGGGAAAAAGCCCGCACCAGCGGGCTTTTTGCTTTGATGCCCCCGTTGCCGATGAACGGCGTGACGGAATTGTCATCGCGGGTTTTGATCCGGTATTTTCAGAAAGCGCCGGTCGAAGGGATTTTTCGGCAAACCCAGAACAGTCCGGACTGCCAGAATGAATGCGTTTGGATCAAAGGGCTTGGTGATATAGCCATTGGCTCCGCCGGCAAGTCCCTTGAGCACAGATTCGCGGGAGGCCCTGGCGGTCAGCATCAATACCGGAACAGATCGCAACACCGGATGTTCACGCATCTTGTAAAGAACAGAAAAACCGTCAGTATCGGGCAGGACAACATCCAGCAGGACCAGATCAGGCAACGGTAGACTTCCCAGTTGTGCGACGATCTCATCACGATTGCTTGCGATTGCGGCCGTGAATCCCTCGAACTCAAGTTGCTGCCCAAGGAATCTGGCGAGACTCAAGTCATCTTCAATGACCAGTATCCTGGGCGCTTCAGTGCTTTCCCTCGTTACTGGAGGGCGTAACGCGATTCGGACGAAGTAGCCGCTTTTCTGCAAGGTTGAGACGCCGCATGCAGCCTCTGATTCTGCAAGCTCAATGGTCCTGGATGAGGGCAGCCTGGGCGCTGCCCTGAAAAAATCGATGAAATCCAGCGAATCGGTGATCTGATTCGAGGCCAGATCAATGTAGCCCTCTTGGATAAGAACCTGCAGTGTCGAGAAAAATACATCTGTGCCAAGCTGAAGACGGCTCATCGTTTTTGAGACATTCGCTCTGCCGTCAGTCAGCACGAGAATTTCGAGCGCTTCGCGGGTGACTGTGGTCTCAGCGGACTGGAGTTCGTCAATGCCGCGTCTGGTCAGTATGAAAACATCCTGATCATGGATGTTGTTGGGGTTCAGAAGTGGCATGCCGGGAGTGTCCGAAATCGTTCAATGGTCCGATAAAACCGGACTTGCACATTGTAAGATGTATTTCAGATTGGCGTTATTTCCAAAAGAGTCATCGGGTTACGGCAATCAAGCCTTGAATGCCGGAGTTCGCAGGGCAACTTTTGCGCGGCCAGTCTGAGGGGGCAGCTTTTTTGTCGGGGCACTGCGATCCTGCCGGGCCGCAGAAGGTTTGCGGCTCGCATCGGAACGGCACACACAAAAAAGCCCGCAGAAACGCGGGCTTTTTTCATGTTGCAGCCCCGGTCAGCTGCTGACCAGCACATCGCCGATGGCTTTCGCCACGTAGTCGATGTTCTTGGTGTTCAGCGCGGCGACGCAGATGCGACCGCTGTCCAGCGCATAGATCGAATACTTCTCGCGCAGCTTGGTGACCTGTGCCTTGGTCAGGCCTGAATACGAGAACATGCCGCGCTGGTCGACGATGAAGCCGAAATCGAAGTCGGCGCGCTGCTCACGCACTTTTTCCACCAGCGCCTTGCGCATGACCTTGATGCGGTCGCGCATGTCGCCGAGTTCCTTTTCCCACAGCGCGCGCAGTTCGGGGTTGGTCAGCACCATGGCCACCGCCTGGCCGCCGTGGGTCGGCGGGTTGGAGTAGTTGGTGCGGATCACGCGCTTCAACTGGCTCAGCGTGCGCGCGGCTTCTTCCTTGTCGCGGGTGACGATGCTCAGCGCACCGACACGCTCGCCGTACAGCGACATCGATTTTGAATACGAGCTGGACACGAACACCGCCGGCAGTTCAGTGGCGAATTTGCGCACCACCGCGGCATCGGCATCGAGGCCGTCGGCAAAACCCTGGTAGGCGAGGTCGAGGAAGGGCACCAGCTCGCGCTGTTTCACCGCATCCAGCACCTTCTGCCACTGCGCCGGCGTGAGGTCGATGCCGGTCGGGTTGTGGCAGCAGGCATGCAGCACCACCACCGAGCCTTTGGCCATCGCGTTCAGCGCGGCGAGCATGTCGTCGAACTTCACGCCGTTGGTGGCGGCATCGTAGTAGGGGTAGGTCTTGACGTTGAAGCCGGCGTATTCAAACAGCGCGCGGTGGTTTTCCCAGCTCGGGTCGCTGATATAGAGGTCGGCGCCGGGGTTGAAGCGGCGCAGGAAGTCGCCGCCGACCTTCAGGCCGCCGGTGCCGCCGAGGGTCTGCACGGTAACCACGCGGCCGGATTTGACCGGTTCGGAGTCGGCGCCGAACAGCGCCTGCTGAGTCGCCTTGTCATAGGCGGCAATGCCGTCGATCGGCAGATAGCCGCGGGGCAGCGCGGTTTCGACCAGCTTCTGCTCGGCCTTGCGCACGCACTGCAGCACCGGCACCTTGCCGTCATCGTCCGTATAAATGCCGACGCCCAGGTTCACTTTTTTCGGATTGGTATCAGCTACATAGGCTTCGGTAACGCCGAGGATCGGGTCCTTGGGCGCCATTTCGATCTTGTCGAGGACGGAGCTGGTCATGGCAGGCTTGAATGGTTAGAAAATGGGCCGGAAAGACCGCATTTTAGCCGTCTTTTTGCACTGCACCCAAACAGTGCCGGAAGAGGCACCGGAACTGCGCGTCGCCTGGGGGAGGGCAAACCGGTAACATCGACGCTTTTGCCTGCCGCGCATGGACATCATCACCTTTCCGGACAGCCCCTACCGCCTGCACCAGACCTTTGCGCCGGCAGGGGACCAGCCGGAGGCCATCGCCAAGCTGACCGAGGGCATCAGAGACGGGCTGTCCTTCCAGACCCTGCTCGGCGTCACCGGCTCGGGCAAGACCTACACCATGGCCCATGTCATCGCCCGGCTCGGCGTGCCGGCGCTGGTGATGGCGCCGAACAAGACCCTGGCGGCCCAGCTCTACGCCGAGTTCCGCGAGTTCTTCCCGGAAAACGCGATCGAGTACTTCGTTTCGTACTACGACTACTACCAGCCCGAAGCCTACGTGCCGTCGAAGGACCTGTTCATCGAAAAGGACTCGAGCATCAACGAGCACATCGAGCAGATGCGGCTGTCGGCGACGAAGGCGCTGCTCGAGCGGCGCGACACCATCATCGTCGCCACGGTGTCGGCGATCTACGGCATCGGCGATCCCTCGGACTACCACAACATGATCCTGCACCTGCGCGAGGGCGAGAAGCTGTCGCAGCGCGACGCCATCGGGCGCCTGATCTCGATGCAGTACGAGCGCAACGACATCGAGTTCAAGCGCGGCGTGTTCCGTGTGCGCGGCGACGTGCTCGATGTGTTTCCGGCGGAGAACTCGGAAACCGCGGTGCGCGTCTCGTTGTTCGACGACGAGGTTGAGACCATCCAGATCTTCGACCCGCTGACCGGCCACATCCTGCAGCGGGTGTCGCGCTTTACCGTCTATCCGTCGAGCCACTATGTGACGCCGCGGGCGACCACGCTGCGCGCAATCGAGGCGATCAAGATCGAGCTGCGCGAGCGCATCGAGTATTACCAGAAGACGCAGAAGCTGGTTGAATGCCAGCGCATTGAGCAGCGCACCCGCTTCGACCTCGAGATGCTCAACGAAATGGGCTTCTGCAAGGGCATCGAGAACTATTCGCGCCACCTCTCGGGCCGCGCGCCCGGCGAGCCGCCGCCGACGCTAATTGACTACCTGCCGCCGGACGCGGTGATGTTCCTCGACGAAAGCCACGTCACCATCCCGCAGGTCGGCGGCATGTACAAGGGCGACCGCGCGCGCAAGGAAAACCTCGTCGAATACGGCTTCCGCCTGCCTTCGGCGCTGGACAACCGGCCGCTGCGCTTTGATGAATTCGAGAAATTCATGCGCCGCACGGTGTTTGTGTCGGCAACGCCTTCCGAATACGAGCGCGAGCACCAGGGCCAGGTGGTGGAGCAGGTGGTGCGGCCGACCGGCCTGGTCGATCCGCAGATCGAAGTACGTCCGGCGACCAGCCAGGTTGACGACCTGCTGTCCGAGGCCAATGCCCGCATCAAGGCCGGCGAGCGTGTGCTGGTGACCACGCTGACCAAGCGCATGGCCGAAGACCTCACCGATTACCTGTCGGAGCACGGCATCAAGGTGCGTTACCTGCACTCCGACATCGACACCGTGGAGCGCGTCGAAATCATCCGCGACCTGCGGCTGGGTGAATTCGACGTGCTGGTCGGCATCAACCTGCTGCGCGAGGGTCTTGATCTGCCCGAGGTGTCGCTGGTGGCCATCCTCGATGCCGACAAGGAAGGCTTCCTGCGCTCGGAGCGCTCGCTGATCCAGACCATAGGCCGCGCCGCGCGCCACCTCAACGGCAAAGCCATCCTTTACGCCGACCGCATCACCGATTCGATGAAGCGCGCCATCGGCGAAACCGAACGCCGGCGCAACAAGCAGATCGCCCACAACACCGCCCACGGCATCACCCCGACCGGCGTCACCAAGCGCATCAAGGACATCATCGACGGCGTTTACGACGGCGACAGCGCACGCCAGGAACTGAAGGCCGCGCAGAACCAGGCGCGCTACGACGAGATGGGCGACAAGGAAATGACGCGGGAGATCAAGCGCGTCGAGAAGGAAATGCTGGAGGCGGCGCGCAATCTGGAGTTCGAGCGGGCGGCGCAGTTGCGGGATGAACTGCAGTTGCTGAAGAAGCGCCTGTTCATTGACGCTGCATGAACAAGAAGATTCTGTTTGTCTGCATGGGCAACATCTGCCGCTCACCAACTGCGGAAGGTGTGTTCCGCCATGTCGTCGAACGTGATGGCTTGAGCGGTGCCATCCATATCGATTCTGCTGGCACCCACGCTTATCACATCGGTGAACCGCCCGATGCGCGTTCGCAGGCCGCGGCGGCGAAGCGCGGATATGACCTGTCAGCGCAGCGGGCGCGGCAGGTGTCTGTGGAAGACTTCGCCGAATTTGATTACGTGCTGGCGATGGACCTGCACAACCGCGAGCTGCTGTTGCAGCGTTGCCCGGCGGAACATCGCGGCAAGGTGCGGTTGTTTCTGGAATTTGCCGAGGGTGCTGCAGTACGCGAGGTGCCTGATCCGTATTACGGCGGGGCGCAGGGTTTCGAGGCCGTGCTGGATCTGGTTGAAGATGCCGCCGAGGGTTTGCTGCGGCACATCAAAAATAGTCAATAAAAACAATGACTTATAAAGAAAACGGCAGCTCGGGGCTGCCGTTTTGTTTTTGGGCCGGTCTCCAACGCTTATTCAAGCTTGATGTTCGCCGCCTTGATCACACGTACCCAGTCCTCGAATTCCTTGCGCATGAACTTGGCGAGTTCTTCCGGCGTGGTTGGCGCAGGTTCGGCGCCCTGGCTCGAGAAGCGCTTGGACATTTCCGGATCGTTGAGGGATTTGACCGTTTCGGCATTGATCTTGACGATGATGTCCTTCGGCACGCCGGCATGGGCCATGAAGGCATACCAGGTCACGTACTGGAAACCCGGCACGCCGGATTCGGCGACGGTCGGGATGTCGGGCGCGGCAGGGGAACGCTTGGCGCTGCCGACGGCGATGCCACGCATGCGGCCATTCGCAATGTGCGGCAGTACCGAGGGCATGCTGTTGAACATCGCCGTGATCTGGCCGGAAATCAGGTCGGTCATCGCCGGGGCGGTGCCCTTGTAGGGAATATGCGTCAGGTTGGTGCCGGTCATCGACTTCAGCAGCTCCATGCCCATGTGCTGCGGGCTGCCGGGGCCGACCGAGCCGTAGTTGATCTGGCCGGGTTTTGATTTGGCGAGTTTGAGCAGATCCGGCACTGAACGCACCGGCAGCGAGGGATGCACGACGAGGATCTGCGGATTGATCACCAGCAGCGAGATCGGCGCGAGGTCCTTGAACACGTCGTACGGCAGTTTCGGATTCAGCGCGGGTGCCAGCGCCAGCGAGCCGCCGGTACCGAAGAGGATGGTGTAGCCGTCGGGCGGCGCGCGCAGCACGGTTTCGACACCGATGATGCCGCCGGCGCCGGGGCGGTTCTCGACGACGATCTGCTGTTTCCAGGCTTCGGACATTTTCTGGCCCATCGCGCGGCCGACAAAATCGGTGGGGCCGCCGGGTGGGAAGTGGATCACCATGCGCATCGCGCGCGACGGAAAATTCTGCGCGGTCTGGGCCGCAGCCTCGCCGCTGATGGCCAATGTGGTTAAGGCTGCCGCAATGCAGCAGCCGATGCCGAATTTCTGTTTCATGTGTTTTTCTCCTCCTGTGCGGTCCGCACTGTGTGAATCTAGCATGAGTCGCGTTTGACCCGTAAGGATGCAGCGGCTATCTTCAACCGCTCCGCAGTTTTCATTTTCCAGTCGATAATAAAGTCCAAAAAATGAACGACGCACTCCGTGCCCTGCTGCATCCGCAATCCATCGCGGTGATCGGCGCTTCCACCGATTTCAACAAGATCAACGGCCGCACCTTCAAGGCGCTGGTCGACAAGGGTTACACCGGGCGCATCCTGCCGGTGAATCCGAAATACCAGACGCTGCTCGACCGGCCCTGTTATCCGGATGTGGCTTCGATTCCGGGCACGGTGGATCTCGCCGTGGTCGCGGTGCCGGCGAAGCATGTGCCGGATACGTTGCGTGAGCTGGGCCGCAAGGGCGTCAAGGTTGCGGTGGTGTTCAGCTCCGGCTTCAGCGAAGTCGGCGGCGACGGCGTGCGCCTTGAGGCGGAATTGAAGCAGGCGATCCGCGACAGCGGCGTACGCGTGCTCGGCCCCAACTGCCTGGGGCTGGTCAATGTGTTCGAGAACATGATGGCGACCTTCAGTCAGTTCTCGCTGGGGCCGACGCCGGAAGGGCCTGCCGCATTCGTCACGCAGTCCGGCGCGCTGGGCACGGCGACCGCGGGTGTCGCGCGCAAGCGTGGGCTCAACTTCGGATTTTTCGTCAACACCGGCAACGAGACCGACCTGCAGTTTGTCGATGTGATGGGTGCGATCGTTGCTGAAGACAAGGTGACTGTCGGTGCCGGTTATATCGAGGGCCTTAAAAACGGCCCGGGCCTGCTGCAGGTGGCCGAGGATGCGCTGGCGCGCAGCAAGCCGCTGGTGCTGACCAAGGTCGGTCGCACCAAGGCCGGCGCCAAGGCGATTGCCTCGCACACCGGCTCACTCGCCGGCGAGGATGCGGTGTTTGCCGGCGTGATCCGCCAGCGTGGCATCATCCGCGCCCGCAGTGATGAGCAATTGCTTGATTTTGTTGAAGTATTTTCCCAGTGCGCGCTGCCCGGCGGACGCGGCATCGGCATCATCACGCGCTCCGGCGGTGCCGGCGCGCTGATGGCGGACCGCGCCGAGGAAATCGGCCTCGATGTGGCGACACTGAGCGAGGCAACCACCACCGCGCTGCGCAAGGTGGTGCCGGCCTTCGGCTCCACCGGCAATCCGGTGGACATCACTGCGCAGGGCCTGGTGGACCCCAACCTGATGCGCGAGAGCATCAAGATCCTGCTCTCCGATCCGAAGGTGGATGTCGCGATTGCCTGGCTGTCGTTCTCCGAAAAACAGGCCGACCTCAACGTACGCAACTTCGTCGAAGCGAAGGCGCAGGCGAGCAAGCCCTTCATCGTGTGCTGGATGGGCATGCCCGATGCGGCGGGTGAGCAGATGCGTGCTGCCGGCATTCCGGTGCTGCGCAGTGCCGAGGCCGCGGTGGATGCGATTGGCGCGCTGGTGCAATACGCCGAGGCGCGGCGCAACTGGCAGGCCGATGCGCCGGCCCGTGCTGCCTTGCAACTGCCTGCGTTGAAACTGCCCGCGGCTGCAGGTCCGGTATCCAGTCTCGAAGGCCAGGCCCTGCTGCAAAGCTGCGGTGTACAGACTGCTGCGGCGAAACTCGCCACCAGCGCCGATGCTGCCGTGGCAGCAGCCGAAGCCCTGGGTTATCCGGTGGTGCTGAAGATCGAATCGCCGGACATCCTGCACAAGACCGAAGCCAAAGGCGTGGCGCTCAACCTGAAAGATGCTGCCGCCGTGCGTGCTGCCTACGATCGCCTGATCGGCAACGCCAGGACGTACAAGGCCGATGCCCGCATCAGCGGCGTGCTGGTACAGGCCATGGCCGAAGGCACCACTGAACTGGTGATCGGCCTGCAGCGCGACCCGACCTTCGGCCCGGTGGTCATGGTCGGGCTGGGCGGGGTGCTGATCGAAGTGTTCAAGGACGTGGTGTTCCGCGCCGCACCGGTCACCGAGGCCGAAGCCCTGCGCATGCTCGACGAACTCAAAAGCAAGGTCGTGCTGGATGGTGTCCGTGGTGCGCCACCGGTGGACAAAAAGGCGGTGGCGCGGATGGTCAGTGCGGTGTCGCGCTTTGGTGCGGCGGCAGGACCGCGGCTGCGCGAGCTGGACCTCAACCCGGTGCTCGCCGGGCCGCAGGGCGCGACGGCTGTCGACTGGCTGATGGTCCTCGACTGAGCTGATGGACGCATCCACACCGGCGGGCGCATCGACCTCGGCGCTGGCGCCGTTCCGCGTTCGCGCCTTCCGCTATCAGTGGCCGGCCGACCTGGCGACCTCCTGGGCCTTCGAGATGGAGACGCTGATCCTCGGCTGGTACGTGCTGACGGAAACGCGTTCGGTGCTGATGCTGACCATCTTCGCATCGTTGCTGTACGTCGGCACGCTGCTGTCGCCGATGCTCGGCGTGATGGGCGATCGCATCGGCCATCGCAGGGTGTTGTGCGGAATGCGGATCATGTACGCGACGCTGGCTTCGGTGCTGATGCTCGCCGCGCTGCTGGGCAAGGTGACGCCGACGCTGGTGCTGATGGTCACCGCGCTGCTCGGGCTGGTGAAGCCCTCGGACATCGGCATGCGCACCGCGCTGGTCGGCGAGACCATGCCGCCGCAGCATCTAATGGCGGCGATGGGCATCCAGCGCACCACCCAGGATTCGGCGCGGATTGCCGGCGCGCTGAGCGGAGCGGCGCTGGTGGCGCTGCTCGGCATGGGTTACGCCTATGTCGCGGTGGTGGCGTTTTATGTGATCAGCGTGCTGCTGACGCTGAAGGCCGGCGGCGAGCGCAGCAGCCATCAGGCCAGGGTTGCGCAGCAGGCCACGCCATGGCGCGACCTGCGCGAAGGCCTGGGTTATGTCTGGCGCACGCCGCATCTGAAGGCGACGATGCTGTTTGCCTTCCTGCTCAACCTGACCGCGTTTCCGCTGTTCACCGGACTGATGCCCTACGTGGCGAAGGAGGTCTACGGCGCAACGCAGGCGACGCTGGGCACGATGGTGGCTTCGGCGGCCACCGGCTCGCTGATCGGTTCGATTTTCATGAGCCGCTTCGGCAACGTCTTCGCGCCGGCGCGGGCGATGCTGGTGTGCGGCGCGCTGTGGCTGGTGGCGCTGCTGTTCTTCGCGCAGACAACAAGCCCGGCGGCGGGTATACCGGTACTGTTTTTGGCCGGTATCGCCCAGACCATGGGCCTGATCCCGATCAACGCGCTGCTGCTGCGCAGTTCGGACGAGCGTTATCGCGGGCGTATCATGGGCATCCGGATGATGGCGATCTACGGCAATCTGCCGGGCCTGCTGATTGCAGCGCCGCTGATCGCGAATTTCGGTTACGCCGTGATGGCGACGATTTACTGCGTGTTTGGTGTGCTGGTGACGGTGCTGATTGCGCTGTTCTGGCATCGCCAGCTGTGGCGGCGCGATGCCGCCGCCAATCGCAGATAAAATAAATCAATAAAAACAATGGGTTACAGGGACAGCGCGAGTGCCTGTAACGTATAGTCATTATCTATTAATTAGATGTTAACAATCAATTGGAACTATGTGGCGGCGGCACCTACCCTCGGGGCTCCACTGCAACAGGCAGCCCTGCGGCGCACAGTGATGCCGCGGGATGACCAAGGGTTGTGTGGTGATGGCAATACCGAATCAACGACCGAAGGAGAAAAACCATGAGCAGCGAAGCCAAGTGCCCGTTTCACCAGAAAGCCGGCGGCGGTACCCAGAACCAGGACTGGTGGCCGAACCAGCTGAAGCTCGACATCCTCGACCAGCATTCCGCCCAGTCGAATCCGATGGGCGAAGATTTTGATTACGCGAAAGAATTCAAGAGCCTCGACCTCAATGCCGTGGTCAAGGACCTGCACGCGCTGATGACCGATTCGCAGGACTGGTGGCCGGCCGACTGGGGCCACTACGGCGGCCTGATGATTCGCATGGCCTGGCACGCGGCCGGCACTTATCGCGTGGCTGATGGCCGCGGCGGCGCCGGCACCGGCAACCAGCGCTTCGCACCGCTGAACAGCTGGCCCGACAACGGCAACCTCGACAAGGCGCGCCGTCTGCTGTGGCCGATCAAGCAGAAATACGGCCGGAAGATTTCCTGGGCCGACCTGTTCATCCTCGCCGGCAACGTCGCGCTGGAATCGATGGGCTTCAAGACCTTCGGTTTTGCCGGCGGCCGCCCCGATATCTGGGCGCCGGAAAAAGACATCTACTGGGGCTCCGAGCGCGAGTGGCTCGCCACCAGCGACAAGCCGAACAGCCGCTACTCCGGCAACCGCGAACTGGCCAACCCGCTGGCCGCGGTGCAGATGGGCCTGATCTACGTCAACCCGGAAGGTCCGGATGGCAATCCCGATCCGGTGGCCTCGGGCCGCGATGTGCGCGAAACCTTTGCGCGCATGGCGATGAACGACGAAGAAACCGTGGCGCTGGTTGCCGGCGGCCACACCTTCGGCAAGGCGCACGGCGCCGGTGACCCCAAGCTGGTGGGTCCCGAACCCGAAGCCGCGCCGATCGAAGCGCAGGGCTTCGGCTGGATCAACAAGCTCGGCACCGGCAAGGGTGTGCACACCACGACCAGCGGCATCGAAGGCGCGTGGAAACCGAACCCGACAAAATGGGACAACGGCTACTTCGACATGCTGTTCGGCTACGAGTGGGAGCTCACCAAGAGCCCGGCCGGCGCCCATCAGTGGGTGGCGAAGAACGTGAAGCCGGAGCACATGATTCCGGATGCCCACGATCCGTCGAAAAAACATCCGCCGATGATGACCACTGCAGATATGTCGATGCGCATGGATCCGGCCTACGAGAAAATCTCGCGCCGTTTTCATAAAGACCCGCAAGCTTTCGCCGACGCCTTTGCCCGCGCCTGGTTCAAGCTGACGCACCGTGACATGGGCCCGGTGGCGCGTTACCTCGGCCCGCTGGTGCCGAAGGAAACGCTGATCTGGCAGGACCCGACCCCGGCCGTCGATCACAAGCTGGTTGATGACAAGGACATCGCGGCGCTGAAAGCCAAGGTGCTGGCTTCCGGTCTGTCGATCTCGCAGCTGGTCAATACCGCCTGGGCATCGGCGGCGACCTTCCGCGGCAGTGACAAGCGTGGTGGCGCCAACGGCGCGCGTATCCGCCTTGCGCCGCAGAAAGACTGGGAAGTCAACCAGCCGGCGGAACTGGCCAAGGTGCTGCAAAAGCTCGAAGCGGTGCAGAAGGAATTCAACGCTGCACAGTCCGGCGGCAAGAAGATTTCGCTGGCCGACCTGATCGTGCTGGCCGGTGCCGCCGCGGTGGAAGCCGCAGCGAAAAAAGCCGGCCACGACGTCAAGGTGCCGTTCACGCCGGGTCGCATGGATGCCGCACAGGACCAGACCGATGTCGAATCCTTCAAGGTGCTCGAGCCGCTGGCCGATGGTTTCCGCAACTATGCCCGCAAGGGTCTGGAAGGGGCGGCGGCTGAACTGCTGGTGGACAAGGCGCAACTGCTGACGCTCACCGCGCCCGAGATGACCGTGCTGGTCGGCGGCCTGCGCTCGCTGAACGCGAACACCGGTCAGAGCAAGCACGGTGTGTTCACCCAGCGTCCGGAAACACTGAGCAACGATTTCTTCGTCAACCTGCTCGATATGGGCACGCAATGGCAGAAATCGGCAACCGAAGGCGTGCTCGAAGGCCGTGACCGCAAGGGCGGCCAGGTCAAGTGGACGGCCACCGTGGTGGATCTGGTGTTCGGCTCCAACTCGCAGCTGCGTGCCCTGGCCGAGGTTTATGCCTGTGCCGACTCGCAGAAGAAGTTTGTTGATGATTTCGTTGTGGCCTGGAACAAGGTGATGAACCTGGACCGTTTTGATCTGCAGTGATGGATTCAGCAAGGCTGCCGCTGTCTCAAAAGGATGGCGGTGGTACCGGCGCCCGGCCTCACGAGGGTTAGGTGAACGGAACAAAAAACGGCGCTGCGGCGCCGTTTTTTATGCGGGAAGGCTAATGAACCACCGGCAGTTCCTCCCACCGCGTCGTGTAGCGCGGCGAGCGCCTTGCCGACTGCATGCGCCAGGGCTGTGTAATGCCTGCGCCGGCGAACGTGGCGGTGTTCATGCCCCAGGTCTTGTTGATGGCGTCGAGTGTGGCCATCAGTTTTGCCGAGCGCTGCCGCTCGTAGCCGGAGAACAGGTCGCCTTGCGGTGCGGCGGCAGGGCGCAGCCCGCTGAGGCTGACGCCGGCTTTTTTGTAGCGCAGGCCCGGTTTGTAGATTTTTTCAAGACCGTGCAGCGCGGCGGCGATCAGGCGGCGGGTGTCGTCGCTGGCCACCGTCAGCGGCACTTCGATGGAGCGGCGGTAACGCTCGCCGCCGTCCTGGCGGTATTTGCCGGTGTCGATGAACACGCTGACCCGGCTGCAGTTGCAGGCCTGGGCGCGCAGCCGCTCGGCGGCGCGGATGACATAACTCGATACGGCTTCGCGCAATTCGGCCAGCGCGGTGACCGGTCGGCCGAAGCTGCGGGTGGCGATGACCTGGCCTTCGCGCACGCTGCTTTCCGCGACACCGATGCAGGGTGTGCCGTTCAGTTCGGCGACGGTGCGTTCGAGGATCACGCTGTGGCGCTTGCGGATCAGCTTCGGCGGCGCGCGCTTCAGGTCGAGCGCGCTGTGCAAGCCCATCGCGTTCAGTTCCGGCGCAAGGCGGCGGCCGACACCCCAGACTTCGCCGATGTCGATGCCGGCCATGATCGTGTCCTGTTGTGGCGGTGGCAGCGCGTCCCAATCGAAACTGCCCTGGTATTCACTGCAAGTCTTGGCGACATGGTTGGCGAGCTTGGCCAGCGTTTTTGAAGCGCCGAAGCCGACGCAGGTCGGCAGTCCCAGGCAGTGCTGGATGCGCTTGCGGATGCCGGATCCCAGTATTGCGCTGTCAAAGACCGTGCCGCTGAAGTCGAGAAAACACTCGTCGATGGAATAGACCTCGCGCTGCGGTGCGAATTCGCCGAGCAGGTCCATCATCCGCGCGCTGATGTCGCCATACAGCGCGTAATTGGAGCTGAGCCAGACCAGGCCACGGCCGGGCGAGCCGACCAGCGCACGAACCTCGAAAAAGGGCACGCCCATGCGCACGCCCAGCGCCTTGGCTTCGTTGCTGCGCGAGACCACGCAGCCGTCGTTGTTGGACAGCACGACCACCGGCCGGCCTTCGAGGCGCGAGTCGAACACGCGCTCGCAGGACACGTAGAAATTGTTGGCGTCGACCAGTGCAATGCGATGCGTCATCGCCTGCGGCTCAGGGCGCGTGGATGACGTAGGCGACCACGCCCCAGATGTCGAGCGTGCGGTCTTCGCCGATGGTTATCTCGGAATAGGCCGGATTCTCGGGCTGCAGCACGATGTGTTTGCCACGGCGGCGCAGCCGCTTCACCGTCAGCTCGCCATCGATCGCGGCCACCACCACGCGGCCGGAAGTGGCTTCGAGCGAACGGTCAACAATCAGCAGATCGCCGTCATGGATGCCCGCGCCGATCATCGAGTCACCTTTGACGCGCATGAAAAATGTCGCCTGCGGATGCAGCAGCAGGTGTTCGTTCAGGTCGAGCCGGCGGTCGAGGTGGTCGGTGGCTGGCGAGGGGAAGCCGGCGGCGATGCGGCCCAAGAGCGGATACAGCTGTGCGCCGCTGGAGGGCAGTTGGACAACGGATTTCATAACTGTAATTATATACAGTTCATGAATTATACTTTTATACTTTATTAAAGTATATTTATATACTTTTATTTGGTATATTTACCATCTTTTCTAAAGGATAAAAGATGATCTTTACCCTAAAAAATATCCCGAAAGAATACGTTCAAGTCATTGAAAATATTATGAATTATAGGGCTGAGTTGAGGCATTTCACCAGTGATAGCATGAATCGCTGGTGGGGACCTTTAGCCCGAATGGCTGCTGCCCGAGCCATGGTTGGATCGAATTCGATCGAAGGCATTAACGTCACCCTGGATGACGCTGTGGCCGTGGTGGATGGTGAAGCGCCAGCCACATCACAGGACGAGGATCGTGCGGCGATACAGGGTTATTGGAATGCGATGACTTATATCGTCCAGCTATCGAAAGATCCAAGCTACATCCACAACGAGAACACCATCAAAAGCCTGCACTACATGATGCTCGGGTATGACTTGGGTAAAAACCCCGGGCGTTGGCGTCCTGGATCAATACATGTATCCAACACGGCGACCAACACCATCGTTTACGAAGGCCCGGATGTTTCTTTGGTGCCCGGACTTATGGCGGAACTCATTGAATTTTTAAATACCCCGAACGATCAGCCGTTGGTGAAAGCAGCCATGGTCCACTTGAATCTCGCAATGATTCACCCATTCTCTGATGGGAACGGAAGGATGGCCCGCGCTTTGCAAACCATGGTTCTTTCCAGGGAGGGGATTCTTGATCCGCGCTTCTCAAGTATTGAGGAATACATCGGCAGACATTCCTCGGATTACTACGCGGTTCTTGCGGAGGTTGGCCAAGGTGCGTGGCACCCTGATCGCGATCCCATCTTGTGGCTCAAGTTTTGCCTGACTGCTCACTACAAGCAGGCCAGAAACCTGCTGCGGAGAATTGCTGACATGGGCCGTCTGTGGAAAGCCCTTGAAGAGGAGGCCAAGCGCAGAAAAATACATGAGCGCACATTATCGGCGCTGGCGGATGCAGCGATAGGACTGAAAGTGAAAAACCCGGCGTATAAAAATCAGGCCGGGATTTCCAATCAGACGGCCAAATATGACCTCAAGCGGCTGGCGGATGAGGGATTGCTGATGCCCAAAGGGGAAAAGAAGGGGCGTTACTATCTGGCAGGCGAATCACTACAAAAAATCAGGACGGAGACAAGGGTTTCAGAAAAAATACCAGACCCATTTGAGGAGATCCATGAAGGCAATGCTATTCGCCGGTTATCTGATTTGCCGTGATTTTCACATGACGGGAATTGATCCGATTAAAAGTACCGGGGTCGATATCTTTTCCCGAAAACAACACTCAACCGAATCCTTGCCCGATCAATTAACAACCTCACTCAATCCCGCTTCAACCCCGCGCTCTTGATCATCTTCGCGTTCTTGTCGAGGTCTTCGCGCAGGAAGACGGCAAACTGTTCCGGTGTGCCGGGGGCGAAGCTGCCGCCTTCGATGGTCACGCGTTTTTTGACTTCGGCATCGTCCATCGATTTCAGCAGCGCGCTGTGTAATGTGGTGATGATGTCGCCGGGCACCCTGGCCGGCGTCAGCAGCGCATACCACTGCGTGAATTCATAGTTCGGCACGCCGGCTTCGTGCAGGGTCGGGATGTTCGGCACCAGCGGCGAGCGCACCTTGCTGGTGATCGCGATGCCGCGCATGCGACCGGATTCGAGGTGGGGCAGCGTGGTGGTCGGTCCGGCGAAGGCGAGGTCGACCTGGCCTGCGATCAGTTCGGTGGCGAAGATCGAAGTGCCCTTGTACGGCACATGCAGCAGATCGACCTTGGCCATCGACTTGAACAGTTCGCCGGCAAGGTGCGAGGTGCCGCCGATGCCGGAGGAGGCATAGGTCAGCTTGCCGGGGCGGGACTTCAACACGGCGAGCAGTTGCTTGAGGCTGGTGGCGGGCACCGAGGGATGCACGACGAGGATGAAGGGAATCTTCGCGAACACGCTGACCGGCGCGAAGTCGCGCAGCGTGTCGTACGGCGGCTTGCCTTCACCCCACACCGGGCTGATCACCAGCGGGCCCGAGCTGCCCCAGAGCAGGGTGTAGCCATCGGGTGCGGCGCGCGCGACATGGTCGGTGCCGATACGGCCCGAGGCACCGGCACGGTTGTCGATGATGAACTGCTGGCCGAGCAGCTGGCCCATGCGCTGGCCGGCGGCGCGGGCGAAGGAGTCGGTGGCTGCGCCGGGCGGGAAGGGCACCACGATGGTGACCGGACGCCGCGGATAGCCCTGCGCCTGTGCGTGCCAGCTGTAGAGCAGCGCGGCGAGCAGCGGCAGTGACAGCAACACCAGCTTCAACAGCCGGGATTTATCATAAGCCATTGTTTTAATTGACATATTTATTCCTACTGTGATTCCCGCTGTTAATTGCCATTACGGCGGATACGTTCCGAAAAATCGCGGGCGAAGACCTGTTTGTCTCCCTGTCCGTTGCGTTCATAGGCTTCGAGCCGCGCCGTGACGATGAAGTCCTTTTTGTCACAGGCAACTTTCGTGCGCATCTCCGTGCGGGTGCCCCAGTCGCCGCGCTCGAACAGCCAGGTCCAAGTGACTTCGGCTTCACAGGCCAGCGGATCACCTTCGACGATGCGGTAACGCTCGGTCGAGCGCGCTTCGGCGATCAGGTTCTCGATCTCGTCATAACGGCCGCGGCCGCTGGAGTCGGTGACCTCGACGATGGTTTCGTTTTTGCCCATGTCGGTGCGCACGACACGGTTGCGGCCGCCGGCGGCGAGCGGCGTGCGCTTGAACGGCGGTGCGGCCTCGACCGGCTTGAACTTCACTTTGGCGTCTTCCTTGCGCGGCGGACGCACCGGCAGTTCGATGAAGCTCTTGCCGGCATGCAGTGTCAGCGTCACCGGTTCCGGCGAAGGCCAGATCAGTGGCCAGTAGGTGGTGGACACGGCGACACGCAGACGATGGCCCTTGACGAAGGAGTAGCCGGCGTCGGCCAGCGGCACGCGCACGGTGTAACGCTGTCCCGGCTTGAGCCTGATCGGCTTGTCGGCGCCGTTGAGGTGGGTCAGGTTGAACACGCCGTAGGTGACGCGGGTCGAGGCGCCGTCGGGCGCGACATCGCAGAGCCGCACGCAGATGAAGGCGGTGGGCCGGTCCACCGACAGCGTCAGTGTTGCTACCGGCGTGCCGAGGATTTCGGTGGTCTTCGCCAGCGGCGCACCGTCGAAGCAGATCGACTTGCCGTCATCGGCGCGCTGGTCGCCGGGCATCTCGGGGCTGGCGCCGTGCTGGAACCAGGGCATCAGCTCGCCGCAGTCGAGGCCCAGCGTCTGCGGGGTGCAGGCGACGATCTTCACTGCCTTTCCTGCGCGTTCACCAAGTTGTCCGCCGTTGTTGAGTGACAAGCGCTTGGTCTTGATGCGTGACGAAGGCCACTGCGGTTCGGCCACCCAGCGGCCGGGTGATTCCGCGTAATAGTTTTTCGCCGGCACCGCCTGCGGCATCCACGCGGTCAGCATGGGTTCCTTCATGATGCCGCCGCTTTTATCCTGCCCCGGTTTGCCGCGCATCCAATGGTCAAACCAGCGCAGCGTTTCCTGCAGGAAGCCGATCGCCGGCCCCGGCACGCCGAGGTGGGCGAAGCGGTGACCCCAGGGTCCGATCAGGCCCTTGCGCGGCACCTTGAGTTTTTTCAGGGTCTCTCCGACCGCGCCGACATAGGAGCTGTCGGCCCAGCCGCTGACCGCGTAGAACGGGCACTTGATGCGGTCGAAGTCGATGGCTCGGCTTTTCCAGTACTCGCTGTAGTTCTGGTGCTGCAGCGCCGAGATGATCTGCGGCACATTGCTCTCGAGGCGTGCCAGCCACATCGCGCGCCATTTGTCACCGACCTGCAGCGGATCGGGCGGTCGCGACTTGTAGCCGAACATCTGTGTCGACCAGCGGATCGAGCGCAGCAGCACCGAGCCGCCGCGGAACACCTGGCTGTAGGTGTAGCGGTCGGGCGCGTAGGAGCAGGGCACGATGGCCTTGAGTTCCTTTGGCGCGCGGTAGGCGGTCTGGATGGCCTGGAAGCCACCCCAGGAAATGCCGAACATGCCCACCTGGCCGTCGCTCCAGGGCTGGGCGGCAATCCACTTCAGCACCTCCAGCGTGTCGTCCTGCTCCTGCTTCATCGCGAACACACCCTGCACGCCGTCGGAGTCGCCCGAGCCGCGGATGTCCACGCGCATGCAGGCATAGCCGTGGCCGGCAAAGTAGCGGTGGTGCATCGCATCGCGCGGCGCGTAGATGTCGCGCTTGCGGTAGGGCAGCACTTCGATGATGGTCGGTACCGGCTTGCTGGCAGCACTTTCCGGCAGCCACAGCTTGGCGGCGAGCTTCACGCCGTCAGGCATCGGAATCCAGCAGTCGTCGGTTTCGGTCCAGCGGTGGGGGAAGTCGGTGATGGTTTTCATGGCGGGTGTGCTCTCGAGCGTATGCAGAGTTGCAAGAATGAGTGTAGTCCCGCAGCGGTGATGCGGCAAAAAATCGCCTGCAGGGTCTGCAATGCTGACTTGCCGTCCAGTCGATGGACATCGCCGCAAGTCAGCTGCGCAAAATGCTGCGGTATAGTCGGCGTGCAGGGCTCAGCTTGCAATCAGCGCCAATACAATAAATCCAGACATCGCATCCGGAGGAGGCATGGTTCGACATTTTGCAATCTTTTTTGCGTGGATCGCGACAAGTGCAGGCACGGCGATGGCGCAGGTGTTTCCGATGAAGCCGGTGCGTCTGATTGTTGCTTCTTCCCCCGGCAGCGGGGTCGATATCCTGGCAAGGCTGGTGGCGCCGAAAATGGCCGAAGCACTGGGGCAGCAGGTGCTGGTCGACAATCGTGCCGGCGCCGGTGGCAACCTGGGGGCTGCGTTTGCTGCCAGGTCTGCACCCGATGGGTACACCGTGTTCATGGCCACACCCGCGCATGCCATCAGCGGCAGTGCTCCCGGCAATAAAACCGGCTACGATTTTTCACGTGATTTTTCACCGGTCAGCCTGCTGACCACGGGGCACTACATGCTGGTAGTGCATCCTTCGGTGCCGGCGAATGCGGTGAAGGATCTGGTGGCCCTGGCCAAGTCGCGACCGGGAAAACTCAACTATGCCTCGGCTGGAAACGGCAACGCGACCCATCTGGCTGGAGAGCTGTTCAATCTGATGGCCGGTGTCAAAACAGTGCATGTGCCGTACAAGGGCGGTGGACATGCGCGCACCGAACTGCTGGGCGGACAGGTTGATTTCATGTTCCACAACATTACTGCGGTGCTGGGTGATGTGCGGGACCGGCGTCTGCGTGCGCTCGCGGTGACCGGTCCCAAACGGGCCTTGGTCGCGCCGGAAATTCCCACGGTTGATGAATCCAGCCTGCGTGGCTATGACATCACTTCGTGGTTTGGTGCGATGGTTCCCGCTTCGACAGCGCAGGAGCCGGTGGCACGGCTGCATCGTGATTTTGCAAAGACTCTGCAGCTCGGGGACATCCGCGAAAAGCTGTCGGTGCTCGGTTCCGAGGCCCTGGGCAGCACGCCGGCAGAGTTTGCGCGGCATCTTCGTGCGGAACATGACAAATGGGGCACCCTGATCCGCAAAACCGGTTTGCAGATCGACTGAAGGTGGCAGCGGTGCGGCGGATGCAGCGTGTTAAGATTTTTCCGCCATGAAACGACACATTGCCTGCATCACCTTCGACTTCGATGCGATCTCGGGCTGGATCGCGAGGGGCATGACTTCGCCATCGCCGATCTCCCGCGGTGAATTCGGTCCCAACGTCGCCCTGCCGCGCATCCTCGAGCTGCTCGACCAGCAGGGCATACCGACTTCCTGGTATGTGCCGGGGCACACGCTGGAGACTTATCCCGAGCAATGCCGGCAGGTGTTCAAGGCCGGCCACGAAATCGGCCACCACGGCTGGACGCACCGTTCACCGGCGGCGATGACCCCGGAGCAGGAAGAAGCCGAGCTGGTGCGCGCCAATGAGCGCATCCGTGAACTGACCGGGCAGGGTGCACGCGGTTACCGCTCGCCGGCCTGGGATCTTTCGGAGCATTCCGCCGACCTGCTGCTGAAACACGGCTTTTTGTACGACAGCAGCATGATGGGTGATGACTACACGCCGTACCGCGTGCGCCGCGGTGATGTGATCGAACTGGAGAAGCCGGCGGTGTTCGGCCCGGAGACGCCGCTGATTGAAATGCCGGTGAGTTGGACGCTCGACGACTACCCGCACTTTGAGTTCATCCGCACGCCGACCTGGATCCTCCCCGGCAACATGAATGCCAACAAAGTGCTGGAGAACTGGGTGAACGATTTTGTTTACCTGCGCGACCACCTGGACTGGGGCGTGATCACCTACACCTTCCATCCCTTTGTCATCGGCCGCGGGCATCGCATGATGGTGCTGGAGAAACTGATCCGCACGCTGAAGGATGGCGGTGCGGTGTTCATGAAGCTCGAGGATGCCGCTGCCGAGTATGCGCAGCGCGCGCCCTTCAAGCCGCGCTGAGCCACTCAGCGCGGTGCTTACTGGGTAATTACTCTGTAAGCCATTGTTTTAATTCACTTTTTCTTCTTGGCCTTGGCGCGCTTTGCGGGCGCGGCCTTGCGTTTGGCCTTGGCCGCCGGCTTGCGCGCTTTTGTCGTGCCGCCTGCAGCCGCCTTGCGCGCACCGATTTTCACCGGCTTGCCGCTGCGCGCGGATTCGATGATCGATTCCAGCACGGTGACGCCGTGGATTTCATCACCGCCGGCCACGGCCAGCGACTGCCTTGCGGCAACAGCCTTGGCGAAATGCTCCAGTTCGGCGCGTTCGGTGCTGGTCTCGGGGAAGGTCATCAGTTCCGGACGTTTTTTCTCGCGCAGGTTGTCCGGGTTGAGCAGGCAGACCTGCATGTTCCAGGTGCTGAGGTGTTCGACATCACCGACCTGCACCCAGCCCTTGGAGCCGAAGACCTGCATGCGCCAGGTTTCGGCGGTGGCGATGAAGGTACCGAGGTAACCGCTGGCGCCGCCCTTGAAGCGGAACAGCATCGAGGTCGTGTCGTCGATGCCGTAGTCGAGCGCGCGGCGGAAACTCTGCGAGTACACGGTGTCGGCGTGGCCGGCGAGGTAGAGCATGGCGTCAACCACGTGCACGCCGCGGCCGGTCATGCCGCCGCCCGGGCCTTCGTCCTTTTTCTGACGCCAGTGGTCCTTCGGGTACCAGTAGACGCTGGGGCCGCAGAAATTGCCCTCGATGTGCAGCAGCTTGCCCAGCCGCCCGTCATCAAGCATGCGGCGGATTTCCTGCAGCGCCGGCTGGAAACGCCAGTTGTAGCCCACGGCCAGCGTGACGCCGGCCTTCGTGCAGGCGCGCACGGCTTCCCTGGCTGACTCGGTGGTCAGCGTGAAGGGTTTTTCGGTGAACACATGTTTGCCGGCTTTGGCGGCGGCAATGATCAGCTCGGCGTGGATGCTGTGCGGCGTCGCCAGCACGATGGCGTCAATGCCGGGGTCGGCCAGCATCTTGCGGTAGTCGTCATAAAGCCGCAGGCTCTGGCTGTCGGCGTATTCCTGCACACGTTCCGGCGTGCGCACCGCACCCGCGACAAAGCGGATGTGGCTGCTCTTGCCCTGTACGCTGTTAACGAGGTTCTGGCCCCAGCGGCCCAGTCCGATGATTGCGGCGTTGATCATGAATTTCCTCTGTGATCGTCAATGGTTCATTCGGGTGCCTGCGTGCACCAAACAGTGGCAAGGTCGGGTGGCAAAGTCCGTGATCAGGCCACGATTTGGAACAGTACAAAACATCGTGCCCCAATTGCATAACGCACTCAGTATACTGGGTGATCGCAGTTAATTTCATCCACTCCAGGACAATCTGATGAGCGTTACAACGGCTCCAGCGCCACGATATGAAGTCGGTGTCGATATCGGCGGCACGTTCACCGACGTGGTCTGCCGCAGTGACCGTGGTGACATGAGTCTGGTCAAGATTCCGACGACCCGCGCCAATCCGAGCGCGGGTGTGCTGCACGCCGTGCAATACATGGCGAAAACCTGGGGTGTGGCGCCGGAGCAGATCAGCCGCTTCGTGCACGGCACGACAGTCGCCACCAATGCCGTGCTCGAGCGCAAGGGCGCGACCATCGGCCTGATCACCACCCAGGGTTTCCGCGACACGCTGGAGATCGGCCGCCAGAACCGGCATTCGGTCTACAGCGTGATGCTGAAGCCGGAGACGCCGGTGTTCCTGGTGCCGGGCGCGCTGCGCCGTGAAGTGCCCGAGCGGATGGGCGCTTCGGGCGAGGTGCTGGTGCCGCTGGATGAAGACGCGGTGCGGCGCGAAGTGGATGACCTGGTCGCGAAGGGTGTCAAGGCGATTGCAGTGTCCTTCCTGTTTTCCTATCTCAACCCGGGCCATGAACGCCGGGTCGCCAACATCATCCGCGAAATGTATCCGCAGCTGATGGTGTCGCTGTCCTGCGAAGTTGATCCCGCCTTCCGCGAATACGAGCGCACCTGCATTACCGCCTTTGATGCCTACCTCAAGCCGGTGATCGACCGTTACCTTGAAAACATGGAGACCGACCTCGAATCCAACCAGGTCGGCTCATCGCTGCAGATCATGCAGTCGCGCGGCGGGGTTGCATCGTCGAGCATCGCGCGGCGGCGTCCGGTGCGGCTGTTTCTGTCGGGTCCGGCGGCCGGTGTCATCGGCGGCAGCATGGCCGGTGACAGCGCGGGCTGCGAAGACATCATCACCATCGACATCGGCGGCACCAGTGCCGACATCGCGCTGGTCAGCCGCGGCAAGCCGCTGATCGCGGCCGAGGGCATGCTCGACGGTTATGCCGTGCGTGTGCCGATGGTGGACGTCAATGCCATCGGTGCCGGCGGTGGCAGCATTGCCTGGCTCGATGGCGCGAAGTCGCTGCGTGTCGGTCCGGCTTCGGCCGGTTCCGAGCCGGGGCCGGCCTGTTACGGGCGCGGCGGCGAGCAGCCTGCGGTGACCGATGCCTCGATCGTGCTCGGTTATGTCGATCCGGCCTATTTTGCAGGCGGCTCACTGCAGCTGAAACCTGAACTGTCGCGGCGCGCAATCGAAGACAAGATCGCCAAGCCGCTGGGCCTGACGGTCGAGCAGGCGGCCCTCGGCATCCATCGTGTGGTCAACGCCAACATGGCCGAAGGCATCCGCTTTGTGTCGGTGAAGCGCGGCATCGATCCGCGCCGTTTCAGCCTGGTGCCGCTGGGCGGCGGCGGGCCGGTGCATGCCACTGCGCTGGCGCGCGAGCTGGGCATGCGGCGGGTGATCGTGCCGCTGTATCCCGGCGTGCTGTCGGCCTCGGGGCTTCTTGCAGCACCGGTCGAACATGAAGCGGCAACGGCTTTCCATGACCCGCTGGACCGTGCTTCTGCGAAGGAACTGCTGCGTGAATTCGCGGAACTGGACCGCCAGTGCGCGGAGTTGATGCAGGTCGAAGGCATCGCGCCGGCGGATGTTGAGGTGCAGTATTTCGCCGATGTCTGTTATGTCGGCCAGTCCTACCACCTGGAAATTCCGCTGAAGCTGGACGGTGACGTGATCGCCCGGGTGCGCAAGGATTTTTATGCCGCCCACGATCGCATCTATGGCCACAGCGCCGAAGGTCCGGTGCAGTTCGTCAATCTGCGCAGCGTGCATCAGGCGCAGGCTTCGGCGGTGGCCGACCGCCCCTACGAACCCGAGGCCGGTGATCCGCGCAAAGCCGCGCGGCCGATCCTGACCGAAAAATCCGGCGGTTTTGTCGAAGCCCAGGTCTACGAGCGGCGGCGGATCAAGCCCGGGGTTACTTTCTACGGACCGGCGATCGTCGAGCAGGCTGACACCACCACCGTGATTGAACCCGGCTGGCGTGCCGAAGTCGACGGACGCGGCAATCTGGTATTGAGCATGGGGATATTGAGTCAGGGAGAGCTGAAATGAACCGCGGAGACCGTGCGGAGGTCGTGGATCCGATCACCACCGAGGTGATCCGCAACAAGCTCGAAGGTGTCGCCAACGAGATGGAGCTGACGCTGCTGAAGAGCTCGTTCTCGCCGATCGTCAAGGAAGGCCTCGACACTTCGGCCAGCCTGTTCACGGTGCGTGCCGAAACGCTGGCCCAGGCCTGCGCGATCCCGGTGCACCTGGCGACGCTGATTCCGACCATCCGCAGCATGCTGGCGAAATATCCGCTCGAATCGATGAAGGAGGGCGACGCCTACATCCTCAACGATCCGTACTGCGGCGGCACGCATCTGCCGGATATCGCGATCATGACGCCGATATTCCATCACGGCCGGATCATCGCGATGTCCGCGACGATGACCCACCACGGCGATGTCGGCGGTTATTCGCCGGGCTCGCTGCCGCCGAATTCCACCGAGATTTTCCAGGAAGGCCTGCGCATTCCGCCGCTGAAATTCCGCGAAGCCGGCGCCTATAACGAGACGCTGGTCGCGCTGCTGCGCCAGAACTCGCGCCTTCCCGACACGTTGATGGGCGACCTCAATGCGCAGTTGGCGGCCTGCAACGTCGGTGCCCGCCGCCTGCAGGAACTGGCGGATGTCTATGGTGCCGACCTGCTGATGGCGATTTTTGACGAGTTGCTCGACCGCTCCGAGATCATGACCCGCGAAGCGCTGCGGCGGATTCCGGAAGGCACCTACTGCTATGTTGATGCGATGGACAATGACGGCATCGAGCTCGACAAGCGCATCCGTGTCGAGGTCGCGGTGACGGTCAGGGACGGTACCATCGAATTCGACCTCGCCGGCACCAGCCCGCAGGTCAAGGGGCCGATGAACTGCGTACCCTCGGGTTCGCAGGCAGCTGCCTATTACGCGGTGCGCGTGCTGACCGATCCGACGATCCCGACCAACGGCGGCTGTTTCCGCCCGGTGACCCTGAAGCTGCCGCCGGGATCGCTGGCCAATCCGGTTGAACCGGCGCCGGTCAACGCGCGTACTTCAACCATCAAGCGCATCGCAACCTCGATGGTCAGCGCACTCGCTGAAGTATTGCCCGACCGTGTGGGTGCTCCTGCTGCGGGCACGCTGCTGGTGGTGGCCTTCGGTGGCAATAATGTGGAAGGCAAGCGCTACATCGTCGGTGAGTTGATTGCCGGTGGCAGCGGGGCGGCCGATGGTCTTGATGGTGTCGATGTTGTCGATACCGACGCCAGCAACTGCATGAACCTGCCGGCGGAAGCGCTGGAGATGGAGGCGCCGATCCGCCTTCGCCGTGTCGAGCTGCGCCGTGATTCCGGTGGTGCCGGCGAGTTTCGCGGCGGGCTGGGCGTGGTGCGCGAATACGAAATCCTGTCCGACGGCGTGACCTTCACGCACCGTGGTGAGCGCCACTACAGCGCTGCATCGGGCCTCAACGGCGGCATGCCGGGCGCCTCGGCGCGTTCACGGATCCTGCGCGCGGATGGCTCAAGCGAGGAAATCCCGTCCAAGGCCCTGACCGTGCTCAACAAGGGTGACCGTGTCATTGTCGAAACGCCGGGTGGCGGCGGTTATGGCGATCCCCGCCGGCGCAAGACCGTGGCCGAAGACGTGGCCAACGGCAAGGTCAGTGCCGAGGCCGCAGGCAAGCTGTATGGCTGGAGCAAAGCCTGATTCCAGCGCAATAAGTTCAGTGCACTACGCCGCATGAGCATGTCTGCCTCCCATCCGCCCTCGGTCTGGCTGAGCAGCGCCAATCCGGCAAGGGTTTATCCGCAGTTGCAGGCTGACCTCGGCACCGAGGTTGTCATCATCGGTGGCGGCTTCACCGGGCTTTCCGCGGCCTGGCATCTGGCCAAGGCCGGCGTGGCCTGTGCCGTGCTGGAGGCACAGGACATCGGCTGGGGCGCCAGTGGACGCAACGGCGGCATGGCCGTGCTGCGTTACAAAAAACCCTGGGCAGTGCTGGCCCGCCAGCACGGCGAGGACACGGCCCGGCATCTTCATGGCCTGCTGCTGGGGGCGCTGGATACCCTGGAGGCGATCGTCGGCGAGGCCGGCATCGCCTGCGGCTTTTCGCGCTACGGCCATATCACCGCGGCCAACGGCAAATCAGCGGTGGCAATGCTGGAAACCGACATTGCCTGGCTGCGTACGGCCGGTGATTCGGCGCCGCGCATGCTGAGCCGTGCCGAAACTGCGGAACTGGCCGGAACCGGTTGTTATCTCGAGGGGTATCTCGATCCGCGCGCCGCAGGCATACATCCGCTGAACTATGCACGCGGCTTGGCTGCAGCACTGGCTGATCGCGGCGTACCGCTGTATTGCGCGACGCCGGTCACCGCAATCAGCGAGGACGGGCAGGGGGTCAGCTTGACCACGCCCGGCGGCACGGTACGCGCGAAGCAGTTGCTGATTGCCACCAATGCCTATACCGAGCTGTTTGGTTTCGGTTCGGGGCTGGACCGGCGTGTGGTGCCGGTATCGACATCGGTCATCACCACGGCGCCCTTGCCACAGGAGCTGCTGCGCAGGCTGTTGCCGCAGGGGCATCTGGTCTCGGATACCCGTCATCTGCTGAACTACTACCGCGTGGCACCGGGCGGGCGGCTGCTGTTTGGCGGACGGGGTTCGCTGACCGGCCACGAATCGCTGGAGGTGTATTCCGGTCTCGAGCGCAAGCTGTTCGAGACTTTTCCGTCACTAGCCGGAGTGGCCATTGATCACCGCTGGTCGGGCAAGGTGGCGGTGACGCTGGATGATTTCCCGCATGTCGGGCGGCTGGGTGCGCGCACGGCCTATGCCATGGGCTACGGCGGCCGCGGTGTCATCCTGACCGGTCTGCTGGGCAGGATGCTGGCCGGGCTGGCGACTGGCGCTGAGGTGCGCGTGGGTCCGATGGGTGGCGAGACTTTCGCACCGATACTGTTTCACGGCCTGCGCATTCCGGCAATGAAGGCGGTGGCCGGTTATTACCGTCTGCTCGACGCGCTGAAGGTCTGACCCGGTTTACTGCACCTTGATGCCGGCTTCCTTGATTACCTTGGACCAGAGTTTTTTCTCGGCCTGAACCACGGCGAGCAGTTGCGCCGGTGTGCTGCTGGCGGCCTCGACGCCGTCGCGTCCCAGGCGTTCCCTGACATCGGGCAGGGATACCGCCCGCACCAGTTCCTTGTTGAGTCGGGCGACGATGGGCGCCGGCGTGGCCGTGGGCACAAACACGCCGTACCAGGAATTCACCTCGAAGCCCGGCAGACCCTGTTCGGCGATGGTCGGAATGTCGGGCGCACCCGAGGAGCGCTTGAGGCCGCTCACGCCCAGCGCCTTCAGGCGGCCGGCTTTGACATGGGGAATTGCCGGCAGCAGCGGGCCAAAGCCGAGTTTGACTTCACCGCTGATCAGGGCCGGCAGCGCTGCGCCACTGCCGCGGAAGGGCACATGGGTCATTCGGATGGCGGCCATCGAACTCAGCAGCTCGGCGGCGAGGTGGTTGGCGGTGCCGATGCCGGAGGAGGCATAGTTGATTTCACCCGGCTTCGCCTTGGCCAGCGCGATCAGCTCGCGGACGTTGCTGGCGGCGAGTGTCGGGTTTGCCGACAGGATGCTCATCGAGTCACCGAGTTTGGATACGGCGGCAAGGTCCTTGTCCGGATCGAAACCGAGCTTCTGGCCGATCACCGGCGCGATCACCAGCGGCCCGCCGGTACCCAGCAGTATCGAATGCCCGTCGGGCTGGGCCGCGGCGACGATTTCAGCGCTGACGTTGCCGCCGGCACCGGCGCGGTTGTCGACCACCACCTGCTGGCCCAATCCTTCCGACAATTTGCCGCCAACAACCCGGGCAATGGTGTCGCTGGGGCCGCCGGGCAAAAAGCCGACAACAAAACGCACCGGTCGCGTCGGGTAGGCCTGAGACTGCGCAGGAATCAGGGTGGCGGACACTGCCGCAGCCGCCGCGATCAGGCCGCAGAACGTTTTCGGGAACATTGCCATGGCTGTCTCCTTGAAGGGGTGAAGTTTAGTCGAGCACGATCCCGGATTGTTTGACCAGTCTGGCCCAGCGCCGGGCGTCCTCCTGAATCAGTTTTTCGAACTGGGCGATGGTGGTGTATTCGGTTTCGATGCCCTGGCTTTCGAGGCGTTCTACCGTGGCCGAGACTTCCAGTGCTTTCTTGATTTCGAGGTTGAGTTTGGTGGTGATGGCTCTGGGTGTCGCGGCGGGGGCCATCAGGCCGTACCACACCGGTACTTCGTAACCGGGCAGGGTCTCCGCGATCGTCGGCACCTGTGGCGCGGCCTTGGAGCGCTTGGCGCCGGTGACGCCGATCGCACGCAGCTTGCCGACCTTGATCTGCGGCAGGGCGGCCAGCACCGGCAGGAAGCTGAGCTGGACTTCACCCTGGATGGTGGCGAGGATGTTGAGCGCCGCACCCTTGTAGGCCACGGCCGTGAGCTGCACGCCGCTCATCACCGAGAACAGCTCGCCGGCGAGATGGTTGGTTGAGCCCTGGCCGGAATGGCCGAAATGCAGCCGCCCCGGGGGCTGGCTTTTGCCATAGGCGATCAGCTCCTTGACGCTGGTCGCGGGCACCGAGGGGTTGCTCATCATCATCGTCGCGCCGAAACCGATCACCGACAGCGGCGCGAAGGCCTTGATCGGATCGTAGGACGGCTTGTTCTTGAAATTCGGACTGATGGTGATCACCGGCTGTCCCATGAACAGGGTATGGCCGTCGGGGTTGGCCTTGGCGGCGATTTCCATCGCCAGCGTGCCGCCGGCGCCAGGACGGCCGTCAATGATGATGCGCTGGCCGAGCTGCTCGCCGAGCTGGGCGGCCATGGTGCGGGCCACGGTGTCGCTGACGCCGCCCGGCAGGTAGCCGGTGATGATGCGCATCGGGCGGTTGGGAAAATTCTGGGCCTGCTGAGCTACTGCATGGCCTGCAGAAGCCAGCATCATGAGACCGACGGCCGAAGCCAGGCAGCGCATGCGCTTCATGGGGTATTTCCGGTTCATGGTCATGTCCTCGTATCGGTTTGTTGTCATTGAGTTTACGGCCTTGGCAGTTCCCGTGCAGTGTTCTCAGGAGGCGGCAGGCTTGATCACCGTCATGAGCTTCTTCCACTTGATCCGTTCGTTGCGGATGTGCTGGGCAAATTCGTCGGAGCTGCTGGTCATCGGGTCAGCGCCTTCGCGCGCCAGGCGTTCGCTGACCTCGGGCATGGCCACGACGGCGACAATCTCGCGGTTCAGCCTGCTGGCGATGGCTGCGGGGGATCCGGCAGGCAGCAGGGTGCCGTACCAGGAGTCAATCCGGTAGCCCGGCACCCCGGCTTCGGCAATGGTCGGAATTTCCGGCGCGGCCTGCGAGCGTTTGGTGCCGGTGACGCCGAGGGCGCGCAGCTTGCCGCTGCGGATCATCGGCAGTGCCGGCACGATGGGACCGAAGGTCAGCTGGACTTCGCCGGAGATCAATGCCGGCAGGTTTTGCCCGGCGCCCTTGTACGGTACGTGGACGATCCGCGTGCCCGCCATGGTGTTGAACAGTTCAGCGGCCAGATGGTTCGAGGTGCCCTGGCCGGAGGACGCGTAATTGAGCTGCCCCGGCTTGGCCTTCGCGACGGCAATCAGTTCCCTGACCGACGTCGCCACCTGGGGATGGACCATCAACACCGCCATGGTGGATGCAACGAGGGAGACCGGACGAAAATCCCGCTCCGGATCGAAAGCCATCGGTTTGCCGAGATTGGGCGTAATGGTCAGCGGCCCCGGCGTGCCAAGCAGCAATGTGTAACCGTCGGGCGCCGAACGCGCCGCGATTTCGGTGGCGATATTGCCGCCGGCGCCACCCCGGTTGTCGATGACGATCTGCTGGTTCAGCCGTTCAGCCAGTTTCTGGCTGACCACCCGCGCCACCGTGTCGCTGGCGCCACCGGGAGTGAATCCGACGATGAAACGGATGGGGCGCGAGGGGTACTGTGCTTCCGCTGCCATCACGGCGCTGCTGCAGCCTGCAAGCAGAAGCAATGATGAGGCGAAAAGTCTCATCCGACGCTGGCTCCGGTGTCCTTGACGATTTTCCGCCACTTTGGAATTTCGCTGCGGATCAGTGCCGCGAAATCTCCGGGCGAACTGGTGATCAGGTCCACGCCCTGGCTGATGAAGCGCGATTTCATCTCGGCGGATTCCACGATGCGCACGATTTCGTGATGCAGCCTGGCAATGATGGGTGCAGGTGTACCGGCGGGCGAGAGCATGCCGTACCAGGGCGTGAAATCGTAGCCGGTCACTCCGGCTTCGGCGACAGTAGGCAGATCCGGTGCCTGCGGCGAGCGTTTGCCGCTGGATATCGCGAGCAGGCGCAGGCGGCCGCTGCGGACATGTGGGGTGCCGGTCAGCAGATTGCTGAACATCATCTGCGATTCGCCGGCAACCACTGCGTTGAGTGCTGCCGCATTGCCTTTGTAGGGGATATGGGTGATCTGGATTGAGGCCATCGATTTCAGCATTTCGGCGGCCATGTGGGTGGGACCTCCGCTGCTCGCCGTCGCAAAATTGATGCGTCCGGGTTGCTGCCTCGCCACCGCCAGCAATTCAACCACGGTTCGCGCGTTGACGGACTGGTGCACAAACAAGCCCAGCGGCAGGGTGGCAATCAGGCTGATCGGCGCAAAATCCCGGACCGGATCGTATTCCAGCTTCGGGTAGAGGCTTGGATTCACCGCGTGGGTGCCGATGTGTCCGGTCAGCAGCGTGTGGCCATCGGGTGCCGACCTTGCCGCGACCTCGACACCAATGCGCCCGCCAGCGCCGCTGCGGTTGTCGACGACCACCTGCTGCCCCCAGCTTGCGGTCATTTTTTCACCAATGGCACGCGACATGATGTCCATCGGGCCGCCAGCTGCAAAAGGCACGATCAGGCGGATCGGTTTGACCGGGTAATGGCCGGATGGGGTGGCCGCCCCGGCTGTCACCGTGATGGCCGATGCCGACAGCATCAACAACCCGGCGACCCGCTTGAGTGCCCGCATGCAGCCTTCGGTCGGTGGATTCTGTTTTTTATACACGGTTCATCCTCAGCGCTGCAAAATCCGTGCCGTGGTGGATTGGACCTCAGGACGCTGCCACGGCGCCTGACCATGGCGACATGACATCGGATATACCCTGCTGTTCGCCCGATTTCGGGTCATGCAGCACCGCGCTGGGGCAGGCGAAGTTGGTCGGATAGACCACCAGTTCGGTCATGTTCAACGGGAAATGCGCGGCGAGTGCCTGTTGGGTGGCATCGCTGTGGCGGGGATCGACACCGACGGTATCGCCACCGCTGGCGTCGATACGCGGCTGGTGGAAGGCGTCCTGCAGGCTCATGCCGTGGTCGATCAGGAAGGAACTGATCTGATAGACCGCGGGCAGGATCTTGCGGCCGCCGGAAGCGCCGATGGCAAACCAGGGTTTGCCATCACGGGTGGCAATCACCGGGCACATGTTGGACAGCGCGCGTTTGCCGGGGGCGAGGCAGTTCGGTGATTCCGGTCGCGGGTCGAACCACATCATGCCGTTGTTCATCAGCACGCCGCTGGAGGGGAGGACCACCTTGGAGCCGAACACCGAGAGTAGGGTTTGTGTCAACGCCACCATATTGCCTTCGCGGTCGATCACATTGAGGTGGGTCGTGGTTGACGGGTCCTTGCGGTCGCTGTTGTCGCCCATTCTGGCGAGGCGTTCGGTGTAGGCCTCACGCAATGCGGCAGCGTAGGCGACGAAGGCTTCGCTGCCCGGCTTTCCCGTGCTGAATTTCATGGTTCGCAAAGGTTCCAGCGCACGCAGCATCGTCGGGCCGGCAGTCAGCTGTGGCGGCAGCGCCAGGCTGGCACCGTGGTATTCGGTTTCAATCGGGGCCACGATGCGGGCATGGAAATTCGCCAGATCGCTGGCGCTGAGGTTGCCGCCCATGGCCTTGATGTCGCGCGCGATGCCGGCGGCGATTTCGCCTTCGTAAAAATCGCGCGGCCCGGCCTCGGCCAGCCGGCGCAGGGTATCGGCCAGGCCTTTCAGTTTCAGCCGGCCGAGCGGTGCGCCTGCGGCGGTGACTGCAGGGAAGCCGCCGGGCAGCCAGATGTCGCGGGTCACCGGATAACGCGAGAGCTCTTTCGCCATGGTCGCGATTTTCAGCGTCAGGTACCAGTCGATGGCGATGCCTTCGTCTGCGAGCGCAATCGCCGGCTGCACGACTTCGCGGAACGGCAGGGTGCCGAATTGTTTCAGCGCGGTGGCCAGTCCATCGACGTGGCCGGGGATGGCGATCGACATCGGGCCATGTACGTTGCGGTCATCCTGCACGCTGGGCCAGGTGAACAGGTCACTGGTGTACCCGCCGGTCAGCGGATAGTCGGCGGGGTTCAGGCCATAGGGAGAGATCGGCCCGAAATCCACCACCTGCACCCGCTTCTCGCGGGCGAGATAGACCATCATGAAGCCGACGCCGCCGAGGCCGCTGTTCCAGGGCTCCACGGCGGCGAGTGCCAGACCGGTTGCCACCGCGGCGTCGATTGCATTGCCGCCAGCGGCAAGAATGCGTGCGCCGGCTTCGCTGGCGATGCGGTTCTGCGAGGCGACCACGCCACCGCGTGATGTGGCCAGCGGTTTGCTGACGTTCCAGTTCTGCACGTAATGGGGATTCATGAGGATATTCCGGTTTGGAAACTCGGGGCTACTATGTTCAAATTGATGCTAATCGAAAAACATTGCCTGCGCCTAGAGCAGATTCCAGCCGACGAACTTTAGATGAGCAAACATATTGTCTGTCTGACGTTTGATTTTGATGCCATCTCCGGTTTTATTGCGCGTGGACAGACCACTGCAAGCTGGAGGTCGCGTGGTGAGTTCGGCCCGCGGGTTGGTGCTCCACGCCTGCTCTCACTGTTCCGCAAGTACGGTATCCGCACATCCTGGTATGTGCCGGGTCATACCATCGAGACCTTTCCCGAGGCGGTTGAGGCGGTTGTTGCGGACGGACATGAAATCGGCCATCACGGCTGGACACACCGCCCGCCGGCCAGCCTGTCACGCGAGCAGGAGGAGGCGGAGCTGGTGCGGGGTAATGAGGCGATCCGCCGCATCTCGGGCCGGACTGCCCGCGGCTACCGTTCACCGTCATGGGATTTGTCGCCGCACTCGGTCGAGCTGATGCTCAAGCACGGTTTTGACTACGACAGCAGCATGATGGGCGACGATTACACGCCGTATTACGCGCGTCAGGGTGATCGCATCGTGCTTGAGGAAAAAGCCGATTTCGGTCCGCCGAGCAAGCTGGTGGAGATGCCGATCCACTGGTCCACCGATGATTCACCGCATTTCGAGTTTGTGCGCACCGAAACCAGCCTGCGCCAGGGATTGCAGAATGCCGGTGATGTGCTCGACAACTGGACCAACGATTTTCTCTACATGAAGCGCGCGGTTGACTGGGGCGTGCTGACCTATACCTGCCACCCGTTCATCATCGGGCGCGGTCACCGCATACTGATGCTGGAAAACCTGATCCGCCGCATCATCGATGGAGGTGGGGTGTTTCAGCGTGTTGACGAGACCGTCGATGAATTCAGGGCGCGGGCCGCTGGCTGATCAGCGGCCGGCGGTCTTCGGCGATGCCGTATCGCCCAGCGATCTGTTCAGGATGTAGGGAATCACGCCACCGGCGCGCAGCAGTTCGACTTCAAGCAGGGTATCCACTGCTGCGGCAGTCAGCAGCGTTTCGCTGCGGCCGTCCGCGCGATGCAGCCGCACGGTGATCGCCCTGCGCGGGGCGAGGCTGGCTGACGGCGCATCGATTTCAAAACGGTCACCCGCCTTGATCTGCAGGTTTTCGGGATCGCTGCCTGCGGGCAGCAGCAGCGGCAGCACGCCCATGCCGATCAGGTTGGAGCGGTGGATGCGCTCAAAATCGACGGCGAGCACCGCACGGATGCCGAGCAGGCGCTGGGCTTTTGCCGCCCAGTCGCGCGAGGAGCCCATGCCGTAGCGCTGTCCCGCAATCAACACCACCGATTCACCGGCGTCGCGGTAACGCTGCGCGGCTTCATGGATCGGCAGCACCGCGCCGCTGGGCACGTGCAGGGTGTGCGCGACCGGCGCATCGGGTTTGAGCAGGTTGCGCAGCGCGGGCGTGTAAAAGGCGCCGCGCAGCATCACTTCCCAGTTGCCGCGGCGCGAGGCAAAGACGTTGAGGTCATTGCGGTCGTCGCCACGCGCGACGAGGTAATCGGCGACCAGGCTGTTGGCGGGAATCGCGCTGGCCGGGGAGATATGGTCGGTGGTGATGTCGTCGCCGACCACCAGCAGCGGATGTGCGCTGTAGCGGCCGAGCTGGGTGGTTTCAGCCAGCGAGCAGAAGGCCGGGCGGCGCAGCGCATTCGATGTGGCATCCCAGGGAAAGCGCGGAGTATCCGGGGCGTCGATTGCAGCCCAGCGTTTGTTCGCCGTGGCCTCAGAAAAACATTCTTTAAAATCAATGGCTTGTGTTGATCTTTCATTCAGCGCATCAATTTCGGCATCGCCCGGCCAGAGATCGCGCAGATACACCGGCTGCCCGGCCGGTGTGGTGGCGATGACATCACGCGCGAGGTCCTTCTCCGCATCACCGGCAAAAGCCCAGACCACCACCTGCGCCGGCGACATGATGAAGGCGAGGTCGAGCTCGGCGTGTACGCGGCCCGGGAAGTTGCGGTTGCCGGAGAGCATTGCCACCGCCTTGATCGTGCCGCTGCGCTGCGCGTCGCGCAGCGGTTCAGGCAGCGGACCGGAGTTGCCGATGCAGGTGGTGCAGCCGAAACCGACGATGCCGAAGCCGACCGCGGCAAGGTCATTGAGCAATCCGGTGCGTGCAAGATAACGCGTCGCCGCGGGTGATCCCGGTGCCAGCGAAGTTTTTACCCAGGGCGCGGGTTTGATGCCCAGCGCGCGTGCCTTGCGCGCGACCAGGCCGGCGGCCACCAGCAAGCGTGTGTTCGAAGTGTTGGTGCAGCTGGTGATCGCTGCCAGAGCCACCGGATGCCGCGGCAGACCTGGTGCCGGAGTTTTGGACTGGAAATTCAGTTTTTGCAGCGCCGGGCGTATGCCTGCACTGTCGAGCAGATCCTGCGGGCGACGCGGTCCGGCAGCGTGCAGGGTGATTGTCGAAAGATCAATCTCGATGCTGCGTGTGTAACGGGGCTGTGCATCGGGATCAAAGCTGAGGCTGTTGCGTTGAAGATAAGCCTCGACCAGTGCAATCGCGGCTTCGCTGCGCCCGGTCTTGCGCAGGTATTCGGGCACGCGCGCATCGGGCGGGAAGTAGCCAGTGGTGGCGCCGTATTCCGGCGCCATGTTGGCGACCACCGCGCGGTCTTCGGCGGACAGCGTGGAGACGCCGGGGCCGAAGAATTCAACAAAATCGCCGGTGACATCGAGTTCACGCAGTTGATGGGTGACCACCAAGGCAAGGTCGCTGGCCTGCACGCCGTTGCCGAGGCGTCCGGTGAGGCGCACGCCGACGACATCCGGTATGCGCAGCGGCGTGGCGATGCCGAACATCACAGTCTGCGCCTCAAGGCCGCCGATGCCCCAGCCGAGCACGCCGATGCCGTTGATCATCGGCGTGTGGCTGTCGGTGCCGAGCATCATGTCCGGCACCGCCCACAGCCTGCCGTCACGGGTTTCGGTGGTGACCACCGTCGCCAGCTGCTCGAGGTTGATGGTATGCATGATGCCGGTGCCGGGCGGATGCAGGCGCACGTTGTCCATCGCCAGCGAAGCCCAGCGCAGGAAGCGGTAGCGCTCGCGGTTGCGGCGGATTTCCAGCGCTTCGTTGAACTCGACCGCATCGGGGCGGGCATAAGCCTCGACCGCCAGCGAATGGTCGATCGACACATCGACAGGGATCAGCGGATTCAGCACCTGCGGATCCACACCGGCCTCGGCCAGCGCATCACGCATGCCGGCGACATCGACCAGCGCCGGCGTGCTGGTGGTGTCGTGCATCAGCAGCCGGCCGGGCTGGAATTCGATTTCGGCGTCGGCGCGGCCTTCTTTCAGCCAGCCGAGGATCTGCGCCACAGCCCCGTCGCGCTCCACGCCCTGCATGTTGCGGGCGACATTCTCCAGCAACAGGCGCAGCACCCAGGGCAGTTGCGGCAGCGCGTCGCCGGCGAGGGCCGGCAAATCGGTGATGCAGTAGTCCTTGCCGGAGACGGTCAGCGTGGCGGTGGATATCCCTGTCATTCCGGCATTCGGCATCTTCAAAGCCCGGTGATCAGTTTTCCGGCTTGACGTTCGCCGCCTTGATCACCTTGCTCCAGCGCGCGAGTTCGGCATTGAGCAGCTTGCTGGTGTCTTCCGGTGAGGAATAAACCAGCTCGGTGCCACCGCCGCTGAGGATTTTTACGGCATCGGGCTGGCTCAGGCCGGACTTGGCATCGGTGTGGATCTTGCTGATCAGAGTTTTCGGTGTGCCCTTGGGCGCAAGCAGCATGTACCAGGTGGTCACGTCGTAGCCGGGCAGGCCGCTTTCTGCGATGGCAGGCACGGCGGGCAGGTCGGCGGTGCGTTTGGCCGAGGTCACGCCGATGGCGCGCAGGCGGCCGCCCTGGACATGGGGCAGCGCTGCGAGCGGCGTGGTGATCAGCACGTTGACGCGTCCCGCAGCGAGGTCAACGATCGCCGGGCCGCCACCCTTGTACGGGATTTCATTGAGCTTGATGCCCGCCATGTTGGCAAACAGCACGCCGGCGAGATGGGGGCCGGAGCCGACGCCGGTATTGGCCAGCGTGATTTCGCCGGGTTTGGCCCTGGCGGCGCTGATCAGGTCGGCGACACCTTTCATCGGCGAGGCTGCCGGAATCACCATGACAAAAGGCGAACGCAGCACTTCCATGATCGGCAGCAGGTCACGGCCGGTGTCGTAGCGCAGCTTCTGGTAGAGCCCGGCGCTGATCGCCAGCGCGTTGTTGGTCAGCAGCAGGGTGTAGCCATCGGGCGCGGCCAGCGCGACGATTTCATTGCCGATGGTGGTGCCGGCGCCGGAGCGGTTGTCAACGATGATCTGCTGCTGCCAGCTGTCTCCCAGCTTTTTGGCGAGCACGCGTGCAGTGGCATCGACGCCGCCGCCAGGCGGGAAGGGGGTGACCAGGCGCACGGGTTTGGTCGGATAGGCCTGGGAGGTGGCGGCGAATAGCAGGGCCGCGCAGCCTGCGATGACGGATTTCAGGTTCATGTGCTGTGGATGGCGCATCTTGTCCTCCGCAATTTTGCTGTTTTAAATTGTTTTAAATATTTATAAAATACAATAAAACAATAACCTGCCGATTCATCAGTGTCAATCCAAGGGCGGCTGTTCAGGCGCAGCGGTTTTACAGGGCCGGGCCGGGGTGTCGCTGATAAAATCGCGGCAGGCAATACCCCCGGCCGCGGCATGCCACGGCCCGGCAACCCACCGAAAGCAGAAGGAGCATGGCCATGGACGACGGCGTCATTCATATCAAGGACAAACCGGCATCGGGACCGGTAATCCGGCTGCACGAAAACGACAACGTGCTGATTGCGCGCGGCGACATCGGCATCGGCACCAAGCTCGACGGTGGCCTGACCTCGAAAAGCCAGGTGCCGGCCGGCCACAAGATCGCTTCGCGCGACATCAAGAAGGGTGAACCGATCCTGAAATACGCGGTGACCATCGGTTTTGCCTCGGCCGACATTCCGGCCGGCACCTATGTGCATTCGCATAACCTTGAATTCCGTGAATTCGACCGCGACTATGCCTACGCCCGCGACTACAAGCCGGAGCAGATGGTGCCCGAGGCCGAGCGTGCGAGTTTCATGGGCATCGTCCGCGCCAACGGTCAGGTGGCCACGCGCAACTACATCGGCGTGCTGTCGACGGTGAACTGTTCGGCGACGGTGGCACACAAGATCGCCGAATACTTCACGCCGGAGCGGCTGGCCGAATACCCGAACATCGACGGCGTCTGCGCCTTCGCCCACGGCACCGGCTGCGGCATGGAAATGACCGGCGAGCCGATGGACCTGCTGCGCCGGACCATGGCCGGCTACGCGCGCCATGCCAACCTTGCCGGGGCGCTGATTGTCGGCCTGGGTTGCGAGCGCAACCAGTTGAAGGGTCTGATGAAGGATGAAAACCTGGATGTCAGCGATCGCCTGAAGACTTTCGTGATGCAGGAATCGGGCGGTACGCGCAAAACCATCGAAGCCGGCATTGCCGCAGTCAAGGAAATGCTGCCGGTGGCAAACAAGGTGGTGCGGCAGAAGGTGTCTGCGAGTCACCTGATGATCGGCCTGCAGTGCGGCGGTTCCGACGGGTTCTCGTCGATCACTGCCAACCCGGCGCTGGGAGCGGCGATGGACATCCTGGCCCGTCATGGCGGCACGCACATCCTTTCGGAGACGCCGGAAATCTATGGCGTCGAGCACACCCTGACGCGGCGCGCGAAGTCGGTCGAGGTCGGCGAGAAGCTGATCGAGCGCATCCGCTGGTGGAAGGATGTCTACAACGCCGGCAAGGACACCCAGATCAACGGCGTGGTCAGCCCCGGCAACCAGCATGGCGGGCTCGCCAACATTTTCGAGAAGTCATTAGGCTCGTCGATGAAGGGCGGCACCGGGCCGCTGAATGCGGTCTACCACTATGCCCAGCCGGTGACCGCACGCGGTTTTGTGTTCATGGACACCCCGGGCTTTGACCCGGTGTCGGCCACCGGCCAGATTGCCGGCGGCGCGAACATGATCATGTTCACCACCGGCCGCGGCTCGATGTTCGGCGCCAAACCGGTGCCGTCGATCAAGCTGGCCACCAATACGCCGATGTTCACCAAACTCGAAGAGGACATGGACATCAACTGCGGCGAGATTCTCGATGGCACCAAAACGCTGTCGCAGAAGGCGCAGGAAATTTTCGAGCTGACGCTGCGCATCGCTTCCGGTGAAAAGACCAAGAGCGAATTGCTGGGCTTGGGCGATCACGAGTTTGTTCCCTGGAATATCGGGGTCACGAGCTAAGGAATGAATGCGGCCGGTTTCATGGCCGTCGGCCTCGGCGCGCTGCTCGGTGCCTGGTCGCGCTGGGGGCTGTCGGCCGCACTGAATCAGCTGTGGCCGGCGCTGCCGCCGGGCACGCTGGCGGTCAACCTGATCGGCGGTTTCCTGATTGGCGCGGCTTTCGAGCTGTTCTCGCAACAGGCCACGCTGCCGGTGGAATGGCGGCTGTTTTTCATCACCGGTTTTCTCGGCAGCCTGACCACCTTTTCGGCGTTTTCGCTGGAGGCGGTGACCCTGTTGCACAGCGGCCGTTACGGCTGGGCGCTGGCGCTGATCGCCAGCCATCTCCTCGGTTCGCTGCTGATGACCGTGGCCGGTTTTGCCACGGTGCGGTTTTTAAGCGCCTGAAACCGCGGCGTTGAGCAGTTGCCGTGCGGCATCGGCGATTTCACCGGCGGTGAGCCCGACCGGACCCGTACCCTGCGCAACAAGCCGATCAGCGGCGGCACCGTGCAGATACACCGCTGCCGTCAGCGCGTGGCGCTCCGGCACACCCTGCGCGAGCAGCGCAACGATCAGGCCGCTTAATACATCGCCCATGCCGGCGCTGGCCATGCCGGGATTTCCGGAATGATTGATCGCCCAGTGGCCATCGGGCCAGGCGCAGATGCTGCCGCAACCCTTGAGCACCACGGCGCTGTTCAATTCACTGGCCAGGCGCAGCGCAGCGGTAACGCGGTCAGCCTGTATCTCGGCGGTGCTGATGCCGAGCAGGCGTCCAGCCTCGGCGGGGTGTGGTGTCAGAATAGTGTTTTCTGTAAGTCGTTGTTTTAATTTAGTTTTTAACCTGGGAAAGGCTGCGACCAGATTCAGCGCGTCGGCGTCGGCGAGCAGCGGGCAGGCCGACTCCAGCGCCCAATCCAGATATTCGGCGGCATCGGCGCTGTCGCCGAGGCCGGGACCGATGGCCAGCGCGCCGAGGTCGGACATGCGCAGCACGCTGTCGGCGGTGCGCATCATCAATTCAGGCTGCAGCGGGTCCACGGCAAGTCCCGTGTCGAGCAGGCCGACATGCACCTTGCCTGCGCCGCATTTCAGCGCGGCGCGTCCGGCGAGTAGTGCAGCGCCGCTCATGCCTGCGGCGCCGCCAACAATGCCGGGGTTGCCGTAACTGCCCTTGTGCGAATTGCGCAGGCGTGGCGGCAGCACATGCTGCAACACACCGGCGCCGATCAGCACACCATGCGGCGCCGCCCGGGTTTCAGCGGCAAGGCCGAGGCTGGCGACATGCACCGTGCCGCAGTGGTCGGGACCATCGCCGGTCAGCAGGCCGGGCTTCAGCGCAATGAAAGTCAGCGTGTGGTCGGCCGCGATGGCGGCGCCACGGACGCAGCCGGTATCGGCATCCAGTCCGCTCGGTATATCCAATGCCAAAACCGGCGCCCCCAGCGCATTGATGTGGTCGACCAGTGTTGCCGATGCAGCATCGAGATCGCGTTGCAGGCCGATGCCGAACAGTCCGTCGATGACCAGCGCCCAGTCGCCATTGGCGGGCAGGGTGTCGAGGATTTCGCCGCCGGCCGATTGCCAGGCTTTCAGGGCGTCGGCGGCATCACCGCGATATTTTTTGCAGCCCAGCGGGCAGACCACCACGGTATTGAACCACCACTGGCGCAGTTGCAGCGCCGCGACCAGTGCATCACCGCCGTTGTTGCCGGGGCCGGCGATGATCAGCACGGATTTGCCGCTGTCGCCGGCGAGCTCGCGCGCCAGTCCAGCGGCGGCAAGACCGGCGAGCTGCATCAGTGGCGGCGGATTGCTGCGGCCCAGTGCGGCCTGCTCGACGTCGCGCAGGTCCTTGACGCGCAGGATGGGCGAGGCGTGGTTGAGGCGGTCTTTTTCGTGGGGTTTTTTCATGCAGAGATTCTAGCCTATGGCCCACGACGGACCGTGGTGCCTTCGGGTAAAATCACGGTTTATCCACTGCTGTTGACCATGCCTCAAATCCTGCGGCTCCGGGGACGCGACGCCCTCCCTGCATTCCGTCGCAACAAGCTGCTGCAAACCGCAGCGCCGGCGATAGCCGGCCTGCAGGTCAACGCCGAATTCTGGCACTTCATCCAGCTGCGGGAAGCGCTGTCCCCGGCTGAGCAGGCGACGCTGGAACGCATCCTCAGCTATGGTCCCGCAGCTTCAGACGTTGCCCAGAAAGGTACGCTGCTGCTGGTGACGCCGCGCATCGGCACCATTTCACCGTGGTCCTCGAAGGCGACCGACATCGCGAAACACTGTGGCCTGCCGGCCGTGGAACGCATCGAGCGCGGCATGGCCTGGTGGTGCAGTGCCGGCGGCCAACCGCTAAACGACGAGCAGCGCCGCGCGCTGCTGCCGCTGATCCATGACCGCATGACCGAATCCGTGCTCGACGGCTTTGACGCCGCCGAGGCGCTGTTCCGCCACATCGATCCCAAACCGCTGGCCAGTGTTGACCTGCTCGGTGGCGGTCGTGAGGCGCTGGTGCAGGCCAACACCACGATGGGGCTCGCGCTGTCGCCTGACGAAATCGATTACCTGCTCGACAACTACAAGCGCATGGGTCGTAACCCGACCGATGTCGAGCTGATGATGTTCGCGCAGGCGAATTCCGAGCACTGCCGGCACAAGATTTTCAACGCCGACTGGATTGTGGATGGTGAAAAGCAGCAGCGTTCGCTGTTCGGCATGGTGCGCACCACCCACGAAAAACATCCGCAGGGCACGGTGGTGGCCTATTCCGACAATTCTTCGGTGATCGAGGGCGCTGAAATCGAGCGTTTTTATCCGGCGGATGGCGGCGGTTATGGTTATCACAAGGCGCTGACCCACATCCTGATGAAGGTGGAGACGCACAACCACCCGACGGCGATCTCGCCGTTTCCCGGTGCGTCTACCAGCAACGGCGGTGAAATCCGCGATGAGGGTGCCACAGGGCGCGGCGCGAAGCCCAAGGCCGGCCTGACCGGTTTCTCGGTATCGAACCTGCGCATACCCGGCGCCGAGCAGCCCTGGGAACAGAATCCGGTCGGCAAGCCGGGACGTATCGCCTCGGCTTTGCAGATCATGCTTGAAGGCCCGATCGGCGGTGCGTCCTTCAACAACGAATTCGGCCGGCCGAATCTGACCGGTTATTTCCGCAGTTATGAGCAGCGTGTCGGCGGCGAGGTGCGTGGTTATCACAAGCCGATCATGATTGCCGGCGGCCTTGGCAACATTGCCGCGCAGCACACCGCAAAAAATGCCCTGCCCGAGGGCGCGCTGCTGATCCAGTTGGGCGGACCCGGCATGCTGATCGGGCTCGGTGGCGGTGCGGCCTCGAGCATGGACACCGGCGCCAACCAGGAAGACCTGGACTTTGATTCGGTGCAGCGCGGCAATCCGGAGATCGAGCGCCGCGCGCAGGAAGTCATCGACCGCTGCTGGGCGCTGGGTGATACCAATCCGATCCTGTCGATCCACGATGTCGGCGCCGGCGGGTTGTCGAATGCGCTGCCGGAACTTGCGCATTCGGCGCATCGCGGCGCGCATTTCGAGCTGCGCGACGTGCCCAGTGAAGAGCCGGGCATGTCGCCGCTGCAGATCTGGTGCAACGAGGCGCAGGAGCGTTATGTGCTGGCGATTGCACCCGCAGACCTCGATCGTTTCCGTGCCTTGTGTGAGCGCGAGCGCTGCCCCTTTGCCGTGGTCGGCAAGGCCACGGCTGACGGCCAGCTGAAGGTGCATGACCGCGTGTTCGCCAATCACCCGGTGGACATAGCGATGGAAGTGCTGCTCGGCAAACCGCCAAAGATGCTGCGCGATGTCAAACGCATCGAGCGCAAGGGTGCGGCTTTTGTTTCTTCCACGATCAACATCCGCGAGGCCGCATACCGCGTGCTGCGCCTGCCGACGGTGGCCGACAAGACTTTCCTGATCAGCATCGGTGACCGCACAGTCGGCGGCATGACTGCGCGCGACCAGTTTGTCGGGCCGTGGCAGGTTCCGGTGGCCGATGTTGCAGTGACGTTGATGGGCTTCGGCACCACGCGTGGCGAGGCCATGGCGATGGGCGAGCGTACGCCGCTGGCGGTGCTGGATCCCGCGGCTTCGGGTCGCATGGCGGTGGGCGAGGCGATCACCAACATCGCGGCTGCGGCGATCGCCAACATTGGCGACATCAAGCTGTCGGCGAACTGGATGGCTGCCGCAGGACATCCCGGCGAGGATGCGGCGCTGTTCGACACCGTACGCGCAGTGACGATGGAGCTGTGCCCCCAGCTCGGTATCAGCATTCCCGTTGGCAAAGATTCATTGTCGATGAAGACCACATGGAGCGAGGGTGCAACGCGCAAGGAAGTCGTTGCACCGCTGTCGCTGATCGTGTCGGCCTTTGCACCGGTTGTGGATGCGCGCCGCACACTGACGCCGCTGCTGCGCCGGGATTGCGGCGACACCGATCTGCTGCTGATTGACCTTGGCCGCGGCCGCAACCGGCTCGCCGCTTCTGCGCTGGCGCAGGTCCATGACCAGGTCGGTGATGCGGTGCCGGATGTGGTCAATGCCGCCGACCTGAAGGCTTTTTTCAACGCGATACAGCAACTCAATCGCGACGGCCTGTTGCTCGCCTATCACGACCGTTCCGATGGCGGGTTGTTTGCCACGGTCTGCGAGATGCTCATTGCGTCGCGCTGCGGTGCAAGGCTGGAACTGTCGGGTAATGTCGTGGCCGCGCTGTTCAACGAGGAGCTGGGTGCACTGCTGCAGGTCCGCCGCGGCGATAGCGACAAGGTGATGGCAGTGCTGAAGTCCGCAGGCCTCGGTGACTGCAGTGCGGTGATTGGCTCCGTCGATGACGGCGACCGGCTGGTGGTGCAGGCCGGGGGCAAAACCGTGCTCGACGAGCCGCGTATTGACCTGCACCGCGCCTGGTCGGAAACGACTTTTCGCATGCAGCAGCTGCGCGACAACCCGGACTGTGCACAGCAGGAATATGACCGCATTCTTGATGCCAGAGATCCTGGCATCACGCCGAAACTGACATTCAATCCGGCCGATGATATTGCGGCGCCGTTTATTGCCAAAAGCGCACGGCCGCGGATGGCGATCCTGCGCGAGCAGGGTGTCAACGGCCAGGTGGAAATGGCGGCGGCCTTCGACCGCGCCGG
>JAIENU010000017.1 GCA_019751125.1 Burkholderiales bacterium
ATGCGAACCTTGTCGCCGCGGCCCTGGGAGAGCACCTTGGCCTTGACCGCCGCGCCGGACAGCAGCGGGCTGCCAAGTTTGACGTCGCCTTCGTTGGCGATCATCAGCACCTGGTCCAGGGTCACTTCACTGCCCACCTCGGCGGTCAGCTGCTCGACCTTGATTTTCGTCCCGGCGCTGACGCGGTATTGCTTGCCACCGGTTTTGACTACGGCATACATGGGAACGCCCCTCGGAAATTCATCACTACGAAAAGCCCGCAATTATACAAGCCCTTAGCCGGAAGGTCAAAGCCAGGCTGCTTTGCGGATGTCTTGGCCATCGAATTAAATATTCAATATAATCAAATACTTATGACTTGCAAAAGTGACCGACCAGTTCGACCGTCTAGTCGCCGGGCGGCGACATGCCTGCGAGTTGCTATCATCGCGACTTTTTCGCCGTGGCCCGAGAACCTCTAGACCAGCTCCATCAATTGCTCGCCGCCGACCTGAAAGCGGTGGACCGGGAGATCCGCGAGCGCCTGCATTCCGGCGTCGTGCTGATCCGCCAGGTCGCCGAATACATCATCGGCGGTGGCGGCAAGCGCCTGCGTCCCATGCTGGTCCTGCTCTCGGCCGGCGCGCTGGGATATCGCGGCACGGCCCATCACACGCTGGCCGCAGTCGTCGAATTCATCCACACGGCAACCCTGCTGCACGATGACGTGGTCGACGAATCCGCACTGCGCCGCGGCAGGCCCACGGCGAATACCGAATTCGGCAACGCGGCTTCGGTGCTGGTCGGCGACTTTGTCTATTCGCGTGCTTTCCAGATGATGGTGAACGTCGGCAACATGCGTGTGCTGCAGATACTTGCCGACGCGACCAACGTGATTGCCGAGGGTGAAGTCCTGCAGCTGATGAACTGCCGCAACGCCGACATCGAGGAGGAAAATTACCTGCGCGTCATCCGCTACAAGACGGCGAAGCTGTTCGAGGCCGCCAGCAGCCTGGGTGCGGTGCTGGCTGCGGCGCCTCCGGCACAGGAGGAGGCTATGGCGAAATACGGCATGCACCTCGGCACGGCGTTCCAGCTGGTTGACGATGTGCTCGACTATTCAGGCGACCCCGGGGTGATCGGCAAGAACGTCGGTGACGATCTGGCGGAAGGCAAGCCGACACTGCCGCTGATTCATGCCATGCATCGCGGCACCGCTGCCGAGGCCGGGCTGGTGCGGCGGGCATTGACCGAGGGTGGAGTGGAGCGACTGGACGAGGTTCTTGCGGCGATCCACCGCAGTGGCGCCTTGGACTACACCCGGCGCCGGGCCGAGGCTGAGGCCGACATGGCGCGCAGGGCACTGGACGTGATCCCGGCCTCGCCGTATCGCGATTCTTTGATACAATTGTGCGGTTTCGCGGTAACGCGGACACACTGATTCTTCAAGATGATTTTTCAAGATTTCCATCTTCAAGAACAGCCTTGCATGACTCAAGGGCACGTCACGTGCCCTTCGTATTTGTGCGACTCGGGGTGTAGCTCAGCCTGGTAGAGTACTGCGTTCGGGACGCAGGAGTCGGAGGTTCGAATCCTCTCACCCCGACCAGGTTTTTATGCCGCATGCGCGGCAGGCCGCATCCGGCATCGCGCCGGACGGCCATTCCAGCGGTTCCAGCCTTCAGTCCGGCCGTATTTGGCCCCCTGGCATGCCGCAGCCGCCGCGCCGGGCCGCATCACGGCTTGCGCAGCTACAATCAGACTTTACTGCTCGCGTTCCTTGCCCCGTTTCTGCAACGGCCCGCGATGGTGGGCGCAACCGGAGTATTGATGTCGAAAATCCTGCTTGTCGCGGTGATTGTGGTCGCAGTGCTGCTCCTGATGCGCGGCCTGCGCCGCCGCGATCCCCCCGCGGACGCCTCGCCCGCAGCCGAAGCCATGGTGTGCTGTGCTCATTGCGACCTGCATCTGCCGCGCGCCGAGAGCATCACTGCTGGCGGTCGCCATTTTTGCTGTGAGCAGCATCGCCGCGACGCCGGTTACCGGGACTGAAGCAGAAATGGCGGACGCCAGCCTGCAGTCGCAAGGTTATCCCGGCACCGCCACCGCGCCGGCGCATTACTGGCGTTCACTGCTGTTGTTCAATCTCTACCGTACCGCCACGGCAGTGTTGCTGCTGGCTGCGGCCAGGGTGTGGGGCGACACGCTGCAGTTCGGTTCGCGCGACATGCGCTTGTTTCTGGGTGCCGCCTCGGCCTATCTGGTGTTCGCTCTGGCGATGTTTGCCTGGATGCGCCTGCGAGAACGTTTCAACTGGCAGCTTGCGGCACAGGTCGGCGGTGACATCGGTTTCACCACGGTGATGATGTATGCCAGCGGTGGCCTTGCCAGCGGCCTTGGCCTGCTGCTGCTGACCTCGCTGGCTGCTGCCGGTCTGGTTTCACGCGGACGGCTGACATTGTTTTTTGCGGCGATCGCGACTATCGCTGTGCTGCTGGAACATTCCTACGAAGTGCTGCGTTTTTCGGAAAGCGGGGGCCAGTATGTGCAGGCCGGCCTGCTGTCGATCGCCTACTTCACCACCGCATGGCTGGCACACACGCTGGCCAAGCGCACGGTTGCCAGCGAGCAGCTCGCCGCGCAGCGCGAGATCGATCTTGCCAACATGGCGCAGGTCAACCAGCTGGTGATCCAGGACATGGAGCAGGGCGTGATCGTGGTCGACGGTGACGGTGTGGTCCGGCAGTCGAACTCGGCGGCGACACGCATGGTCGGCGGGCTATCAGGCAGCGGCGTGATCCGCCTCAAGGATCACCTGCCGGCGCTGCAGGACCTGTTCGAGCGCTGGCTGCGCGATCCGGCGCTGGTGGACGGCCCCAATCTGTTCGAGATCGATGCCAGCCTGCGTGCGCGTTTTGTGCCGGTGGCAAAGCGGCGCGGCGCAGGTGCGGTGATTTTTCTCGAAGACCTGGCGCGCATCCGTTCCGAGGCGCGGCAGATGAAACTTGCGGCGCTGGGCCGCCTGACCGCAAACATCGCCCACGAGATCCGCAATCCGCTGGGGGCGATCAGCCATGCCGCCGAACTGCTGCAGGAGGATCCGGCCGCGGTGGCTGGTTCGGCCCGGCTGACCATGATCATCCGCGACAATGTCCGGCGCCTGGACCGGATGATCAACGATGTGCAGATGCTCAATCGCGGTGAACGAGCCGAGCGCGAACGTTTCCGCCTCGCGCCCTATCTGCAGGCTTTTGTCGCCCAGTTTTCAGAAACCGAACGCCTCGAAGGCAACGAAATCGAGCTCGAACTTGTTGCCGATCCCCACATCATGTTTGACCGCGACCACCTCAACCAGGTGCTGTGGAATCTTTGCCGGAACGCGCTGCGCCATTCGACCCGCAGGCCGGGGTGCATACGGTTGCAGGTGATGCGGGCTTCGCGCAGCAATGCGGTAAGATTGGATGTGGTTGATGACGGTGCCGGCGTGCCTGCTGAATCGCGGGTTAAATTGTTCGAGCCCTTTTTCACCACCGACCCGGGCGGCACCGGGCTCGGCTTGCATCTTGCGCGTGAAATCTGCGAGGCCAACGGCGCGATGCTTGAATACGTCGAGGGCCCCGGCGGCGCACGTTTCGCGGTGACTTGTGCGGCTGGCTGAGTTGCCGGTTAAAAGCGCACAGCGAAACCACTGAAAAGCAGAAAGGGGCAACGTTTGGCGAGTGGCCAGGTACTGGTGGTTGACGACGAAGCCGATATCCGCGAACTGCTCGGCATGACGCTGATCCGGATGGGGCTGGAGCCTTATTGCGCCTCCAGCGTCAGCGAAGCCATCGATCTGCTCGGTCGCAACAGTTTCGAGCTGTGCCTGACCGACATGAGGCTGGCCGATGGGGAGGGGCTTGCGATCGTCGAGCACATCACCCGCAACCACCCCAGCCTGCCGGTGGCGGTGATCACCGCACACGGCAGCGCCGAAAATGCGGTTGCTGCGCTGAAGGCCGGTGCTTTTGACTATCTCGGCAAGCCGGTGTCGCTGGATCAGCTGCGCGCACTGGTGCGCGCAGCGCTGAAACTGCCGGCGGCTGAGCCGGCCCAGGGTGCTGATGCGTCAGTGGCGACTCAGGGTGAACCGCAGCTGATCGGAGAATCACCGCCGCTGCAGACCGCCCGCCAATTGATCGAAAAACTGGCGCGCAGCCAGGCGCCGGTGCAGGTGCGCGGAGAATCCGGCTGCGGCAAGGAGCTTGCCGCGAGGCTGATCCATCTGAAGAGCGCACGGCGCGAAGGGCCCTTTGTTGCGGTGAATTGCGGCGCGATTCCCGAGAACCTGATGGAGTCCGAGTTCTTCGGGCACCGCAAGGGCGCATTCACCGGTGCTGTGGCCGATCACGACGGTTTTTTCCAGGCTGCTGACGGCGGTACGCTGTTTCTTGACGAGGTGGGCGATCTGCCGCTGTCGATGCAGGTCAAGCTGCTGCGCGCAATCCAGGAAAAACGGGTGCGCAAGATCGGATCAACCAGCGAGGAGCCGGTGGATGTGCGCATCATCAGCGCCACCCACCGCCATCTTGCCGACGAGGTGAAAAGCGGCGCATTCCGTCAGGATCTGTATTACCGGCTCAACGTGATCGAGTTGCGCATGCCTTCGCTGCGCGAGCTGGGCCACGACATCCCGCGGCTGGCCGCGGCAATCCTGGCCAGGCATGGCGGCGCGTCGGGCACCTTGCGGCTTTCACCTGCGGCGGAAGCGGCACTGGTGAATTACCACTTTCCAGGCAATGTCCGCGAACTCGAAAACATTCTCGAGCGTGCGGTTGCGCTCGCCGCAGACAGCGAGATCGGTGTGGATGATCTTCAGCTCGATGACGAACGTGCTCCTGCCGACGAGCGGACCGACATCGAGGGCATGCCGCTGCCGGAGCGGCTGGAGGCGGTGGAACGCAAGGCGATACTCGAGGCGCTGGAGCGCACCCGTTACAACCAGACTGCCGCGGCCAAGGTGCTCGGCATCTCCTTCCGTGCCCTGCGCCACCGCATCCAGCGCCTCGGCATCCGCCACGAGCTTGAGCCCAAGGCTTGAAATACCGGGCGGGCAGGGCGTCAGGCTGAACACAACATGCAACTCAACGCAGAGGGCCTGATCGGCGAAGCGCAATATGTCGCCTCGCCGAACTGTGATGAGCGTCCGGCGGACATGCCGGTCGAGCTGCTGGTAATTCACAACATCAGCCTGCCGCCCGGCGAGTTTGGTGGTGATGCCGTCATCGACCTGTTCCTGAACCGGCTCGATCCTGCTGCGCATCCCTATTTCGAGACGATTGCCGGCCTGCGGGTGTCGGCCCATTTTTTTCTGCGCCGTGACGGCGAGCTGCTGCAGTTCGTGCCCTGCACCAAACGCGCCTGGCATGCCGGGCAGTCGGAATGGCGCGGACGTCAGCGCTGTAACGACTTTTCTGTGGGCATCGAACTGGAGGGCGTCGATGACCAGCCCTACACCGATGCACAATATGGACGCTTGATCCGGCTCGCGCAGACGCTTTACCGCAACTATCCGATCATCGACAGCGTCGGCCATGCCGACATTGCTCCCGGCCGCAAGACCGATCCCGGTCCGGCCTTCGATTGGGCCCGCTACCGCAGCGGGCTCAGTGCCGTCAGTCGCTGAAGGCATTCCAGCTCCGGGCTGAGAAGTCCTGCAAGGGGTGCTTGGAGCCTTTGGGGAGACCTTTGGCGACCCCTCTCTGCCCTTTCAGGGGCCACTCCCTGTGCACCCATTTGGGCGCTCCTGCTGCCCAAAATTTGTGCAGAAAATCCGGTGCTTAAACCCCTTTCCTGTTGTTTCTCGGGAACTTTTAAAAAAAGCTTCAAAAGCTATTGCGGATTCAAAATTGGACTACTAGAATTTGCCAAAATTTACGTTGAAACCACAAGATGTTGTGGTTGGTGATCCGCGGCACCCCATCGAGACTCAGGTGTGGCGGGCATATAAAAAAGCCAAAAATATCAAGGAGTAATGCATGCAAGTCACCACCGATTCGGTCCAGTCCCGCAGCAACCCCCAGATTTCAGCTCCAGTCGATGATGCGGAACGCGAAGCGGTGTATGCGCAATACCGGATCATCCGCCGCAATGGTGCGGTGGTCGGATTCGAACCTTCAAAGATCGCCATTGCGCTGACCAAGGCTTTTATTGCCGTCAACGGCGGCCAGGGCGCCGCCTCGGCGCGCGTGCGTGAGCAGGTGACCGCGCTCACCGAGAGCGTCGTGACTGCCCTGATGCGCCGCCAGCCCTCCGGCGGCACATTCCACATTGAGGACATCCAGGACCAGGTCGAGCTGGCGCTGATGCGCAACGGCGAACACCACGTTGCCCGCGCCTATGTGCTCTATCGCGAGGAGCGGACCCGGGAGCGGGCGCGACAACGCGAGGCCCAGCCGGCGGCCAGTGCCGACAAGGCGCCGGTACTCAATGTCACCGACAACGGCGTGAAGCGCCCGCTGGACGTCGCGCGCATCACCGCGCTGGTCGAGAGCGCCTGTGCCGGACTCGGCCGCGAGGTCAGCGCAGCGCCGATTCTTGAGGCCATGCAGCGCGACCTCTATGACGGCGTGCCGATCGAGGAAGTGCGCAAGTCGCTGATCCTCGCCGCGCGCGGCCTGATCGAGCAGGATCCCGGCTACAGCTATGTCACCGCCCGCCTGCTGATGCACACGATGCGCCTGGAGACGCTGGGCGAAGAAGTGACCCACGAGGAAATGTCGACGCGTTACGCCGCCTACCTGCCCGAATTCATCAAGAAGGGCATTGCCGCCGAGCTGCTCGACGAGCGCCTTGGCCATTACGACATGAGGGCACTGGGTGCGGCGCTGGACGCGAACCGCGACCTCAAGTTTGCCTACCTCGGCCTGCAGATCCTCTACGACCGCTACTTCCTGCACATCGAGGGCCGGCGCATCGAGCTGCCGCAGGTGTTCTTCATGCGCGTGGCGATGGGTCTTGCGCTGAACGAACCCGAAGGCAGCCGCGAGGCGCGCGCCATCGAGTTCTACAACGTGCTGTCGAGCTTCGACCTGATGAGCTCGACCCCGACGCTGTTCAACTCGGGCACCCGCCGCTCACAGCTCGCCAGCTGCTATCTGACCACGGTGTCGGATGACCTCGACGGCATCTACGAGGCGATCAAGGAAAACGCGATGCTGCAGAAGTACGCCGGCGGCATCGGCAATGACTGGACCCCCGTGCGCGCGCTCGGTGCCTACATCAAGGGCACCAACGGCAAATCGCAGGGCGTGGTGCCGTTCCTGAAGGTGGTCAACGACACCGCGGTGGCGGTGAACCAGGGCGGCAAGCGCAAGGGCGCGGTGTGCTCGTACCTGGAAACCTGGCACCTCGACATCGAGGAATTCCTCGAACTGCGCAAGAACACCGGCGACGACCGCCGCCGCACCCACGACATGAACACCGCGAACTGGATTCCGGACCTGTTCATGAAGCGCGTGATGGAAAACGGCGAGTGGACGCTGTTCTCGCCCTCGGATGTGCCCGACCTGCACGAGAAGTTCGGCAAGGCTTTTGAGAAAGCCTATGTCGAGTATGAATCGAAGTGCGCCCGCGGCGAGATGAAGCTGTTCAAGAAGGTTCCGGCCCTGCAGCTGTGGCGCAAGATGCTGACCATGCTGTTCGAGACCGGCCACCCCTGGATCACCTTCAAGGATCCCTGCAACCTGCGCTCGCCGCAGAGCCACGTCGGCGTTGTGCACAGCTCCAACCTGTGCACTGAGATCACGCTGAACACCGGCCCCGATGAAATCGCCGTGTGCAACCTGGCTTCGGTCAACATGCCGGCCCACCTTGACCTGTCGACCGGCAAGCTCGACATGGAAAAACTCAAGCGCACCATCGGCACCGGCATGCGCATGCTCGACAACGTGATCGACCTGAACTTCTACAACGTCAACAAGGCGCGCAACTCCAACTTCAAGCACCGTCCGGTGGGCCTCGGCATCATGGGCTTCCAGGATTGCCTGCACATGCTGCGCGTGCCTTATGGCTCGCCGGCCGCGGTGGAATTCGCCGACCGTTCGATGGAGCAGATCGCCTATACCGCCTACTCGGCCTCGGCCGACCTTGCCGAAGAGCGCGGCCCGTACTCGACGTTCAAGGGTTCGCTGTGGGACCGCGGCATCCTGCCGCTGGACTCGATGAAAGTGCTGGCCGAGGAGCGCGGCGGTTATGTCGAGTGCGACATGTCGACCTCGCTGGACTGGGATGCCCTGCGCAGCCGCATCCAGCGCGTGGGTATCCGCAACTCGAACTGCATCGCCATCGCGCCGACCGCGACCATCGCCAACATCACCGGCCTGTCGCAGTGTATTGAGCCGACCTACCAGAACCTCTACGTGAAATCGAACCTCTCGGGCGAGTTCACCGTGGTCAACGAGTTCCTGGTGCGCGACCTGAAGAAGCTCAACCTGTGGGACGAAGTGATGATCGCCGACCTCAAGTACTTTGACGGTTCTCTGGCGAAAATCGACCGTGTGCCGCCGGATGTGCGCAGCCTCTACGCCACCGCCTTCGAGATGGATGCGAGCTGGATGGTCGAGTGCGCCGCGCGCCGCCAGAAATGGATCGACCAGTCGCAGTCGCTGAATATCTACATGGCGGGTGCTTCGGGCAAGAAACTCGATGACACCTACAAACTGGCCTGGCTGCGCGGCCTGAAGACTACCTACTACCTGCGCACGCTGGGTGCGACCTCGGCCGAGAAATCGACCGTGCGCGCCGGCCAGCTCAATGCGGTCCCCGCGGACGGCGGACTTTCGGAAGAGCAGCCGAAAGTGTGCTCGATCCTCGATCCCGAGTGCGAGGCCTGCCAGTAAGCGCTGTTGAAGGTGATTCAGGGATAAATGCAGAGATAAGTGCGGAAGTACCACGAAAGTTACAGAACAGCTGTTGAAGGTTGCATGAAAGGCGGGCGGTGCGGTCACCGTCAATAACGATCAAGACCTGTCGTCCGCCTGAACAAGTGTCCACCGACAACGCCAATAAAGGAGACTGAAGATGTTGCAATTCGACGAGCCCGTGCCGTCCGGCGCCGGTTTGCTCAGGCAGACCCCGGAAGCCCCGGCGCAAGATCGTGAAGACGCCGAGTCGCGCCGCGTCAATGTCGCCGACAAGCGCGTCATCAACGGCAGCACCGACGTCAATCAGCTGGTGCCGTTCAAATACAAATGGGCCTGGGACAAATACCTGTCCGCCTGCGCCAATCACTGGATGCCGCAGGAAATCCAGATGAGCCGCGACATCGCGCTGTGGAAAGATCCCAACGGCCTCACCGAGGACGAGCGCCGCATTGTCAAACGCAACCTCGGTTTCTTTGTCACCGCCGATTCGCTGGCGGCGAACAACATCGTGCTCGGCACCTACCGCCATATCACCGCGCCGGAGTGCCGCCAGTACCTTCTGCGCCAGGCCTTTGAAGAGGCGATCCACACCCACGCCTACCAGTACATCGTCGAGAGCCTGGGCCTCAATGAAGCTGAAATATTCAATGCCTACCACGAGGTTTCGTCGATCCGCGCCAAGGACGAGTTCCTGATCCCGTTCATTGACGTTCTGACCAACCCCAACTTCAAGACCGGCACGCCGGAAAACGACCAGAAGCTGCTCAAAAGCCTGATCGTGTTCGCCTGCCTGATGGAAGGCCTGTTCTTCTACGTCGGTTTCGCGCAGATCCTCGCGCTGGGCCGGCAGAACAAGATGACCGGTGCCGCCGAGCAGTACCAGTACATCCTGCGTGACGAATCGATGCACTGCAATTTCGGCATCGATCTGATCAACACCATCAAGATGGAAAACCCGCATCTGTGGACCAGCGAGTTCCGCGAGGAACTGAAGGAGCTGTTCCACAAAGGCGTCGAGCTTGAATACAAATACGCCGAGGACACCATGCCGCGCGGCGTGCTTGGTCTCAATGCCGCGATGTTCAAGGAATACCTGCGGTTCATCGCCAACCGCCGCGCACAGCAGATCGGTCTCGATGTGCTGTTCGAAGGGGCAACCAATCCCTTCCCGTGGATGGCGGAAATGATCGACCTGAAGAAAGAGCGCAATTTCTTCGAAACCCGCGTCATCGAGTACCAGACCGGCGGCGCGCTGTCCTGGGAATAACCCTGGGGAATAAATGCTGGCCGGACCAGACTGACGGAGAGCAAGACGGAACAGTATCAGCACATGTCCCGCTTCGGAGCATTGGACCGGAGCAGCCAGTCCAGGTCTTGCGGCCGGCGGCGTTCTGCACTGCGGCTTTTTGCGCAGGGCGGCGCCGCCGGATTCGTTTTCAACGGCACTCAACCCCACGATGGAGGGATCAACCCTTGGCACTCAGTCTGAAGGTCAGGAGTTACCGCAGCCGCAGGCCGCACCTGCACACCGTCACCGAGCTGAGAGCGGAAGACAACTGCACCCTTTGGTTGCGCTTCGACGATGGCCTTGAAGGCGAGGTCTATCTCGGCGACCTGGTCGAGGAGACCGCGCTGGCCGTACTCTCCGATGCCTCGCTGTTCCGCCGCGTTGCATTCGACCCGGTGTCAAACCTGCTGACCTGGAGCGGCGGTGTGCGCATCGATCCCGACATGCTGTACCGCAACCTCGCTTACAAGACCGGCGCCGTACTGCAGTGACAGCCGGCGCAGGCTCATGAACAATCGCAGGACGTAACGGAGGTCATCATGGCAAAAGCGAAGAAAAAAGCATCGAAGAAAAAGACGGCAAAGAAAAAGGCTGCCGTAAAAAAAGCCGCATCGAAGAAAAAAGCCGGGAAGAAGGTGCTGCGCAAGGCCGCGGCCAAACCGGCAAGCCGCAAAAAAGCCGCCAAGGCGGCGGCCAAAAAAAAGCCGGCTCGAAAGCCGGCGAGTAAAAAAGCAGTCAAGAAAAAGCCTGCCGCAAAGAAACGCACTGCTGCGAAAAAACCGGCACCCAAGTCTGCGGCACCAGCTCCCGCGGCTGTCCGTCCGATCGCGATTCCCGGTGCCTGGCCGTTCCCGATGGGAAGCAAACCCTGACACCAGCCTGATCGCGGATTCGGACACGGGAGTAGCCGGATCCGCTGTCAGACCTGAACCTGATCCTCAACAGCAGGACGGGAAAGATACCCAATCTGTTCCGGCGGGACAAGGCAGGGTGCCGGCCGCGCCCTTGATTATTGTATAAAAAATACAATAAAAACAATAACTTGCAAAGGTTTGTCAAATATTCTCAGCCAGCCCCGAGGCTGCTTGACGACCCCCGTACAGGACCCGGAACGGACCCCGCACCCAGGCTGCACCTAGCCGATTTCGGCGCGAATTTCCGCGCAGGCTTTCACCGTATGCACCACTTCAGCATCGCCGATATGGCGATGCGTGACAAAACGCAGTGACCGCGCATCAGCGGGGCTGACTGCAACACCGCGCGCCTTGAACGCTTCCGACCATTGCATCGCGCTGCGTCCGCTGTGCGCAACGCTGACACGCACGATGTTGGTTTCCACTGTGGCGGGATCGACCAGCTGCGCATCGATGCCGTGAAATCCGGCGGCAAGCGCGCGTGCGCGGTGATGATCGTCGGTGAGGCGCTGCGCCATGGTTTCGATGGCAACGATGCCCGCGGCCGCGATCGAACCGGCCTGGCGCATGTTGCCGCCGACCATGCGCCGGAACGGCCGCGCGCGTTCGATGAAGGCTTTGGTTCCGCACAGCACCGAGCCGACCGGTGCGGACAGACCCTTTGACACGCAGAAGCACACCGAATCGGTGTGTTGCGCGATGTCCGAAACGGTAACGCCCAGCGCTGCCGCGGCGTTGAACAGCCGCGCGCCGTCGGTATGCACCGGCACGCCGTTCTCCCGCGCCAGCGCATGCACCCGCGCCATGTGCGCGAGCGGCAGCACTGTGCCGCCGGCGCCGTTGTGCGTGGTTTCCATGCACACCAGCGCAGTGCCGAAATTGTTGCGCGTCATCGGGCGGATCGCCTCGCGCAGCGCGTCTTCGTCCATCGCGCCGCGTGTGCCGGCAATACCTTTGTAGAACACGCCGGCCACTGCGGCGAGGCCGCCGAGTTCGGTGTTGAGCATGTGCGCGCCGCGTTCGAGCAGCACTTCGCCGGCGCGCGAAGTGTGGGTGAGCACCGCGACCAGGTTGGTCATCGTGCCGCTGGGCATGTAGAGGCCGGCTTCCTTGCCGGTGCGTTGCGCGGCCAGCGCCTCGAGTTTGATCACGGTGTCGTCGCCATCGCGGGAATCATCACCCTGCGAGGCGTTCTGCATCGCGGCCATCATTTCCGGCGTCGGCCGGGTCACGGTATCGGTGCGCAGGTCTATCGGGGTGCTCATGTTCTGCTGTCGCTTTCCTTGAACGGTTTGTGGATCAATGGCATTCGGCTTCGCCGGCTGGTTGCCGCGGCTGCTGTACATAGCCGAAGCGCGAGGCTGCATCCGCCGCGCGCAGTGGCGCGACTGCAACAGCGCCGTTGCCGGTGAGCAGTTTCAGGTCGGCCGTGCGGCCTGCCTGAAGGCAATCGACGGCTTCGGCCAGCGCGGCCGGGGGCAGCGGCCGGCCTTGTGTATCGCAAAGCTGCGACACCAGCATATCGAGATCGCGGTCATGCACCACACCGGGCCCGAGGTCGGTGTCGAGCAGCAGTGCGCCACCGTCATCGATGAAGGCGCCACGGATGTGGCTGACGGTCCGGCCGGTATGCGTCTGGTAGGAAGCCGGTGTCTGGCTGGCGCGGATCACCCAGGGTGTGTAATCCAGCAGCACATAAACCCGCTGCGGCCCGTTTTGCACGAACCAGCGGCCGGTTTCGTCATGCCCGTAGTTACGGCCGAAAAAATCGCAGATGCCGGGGTTGTTCACCCGTTCACCCTTGAGCAGCCAGTCGCCGCGCCGGGTCAGCGACAGCCACCCAAACACCGAGGGTACGTTTGGCCACTTGGCCATGCCGCGAAGCACTAAATCATCCATCGCAGGAATTTATCACGGAGACCTTAACCCCATCCCTGTCCATGTTCCGTTTACAGCTCTAACCGCGGACCAATCCCGGCTCCGCCAGAAAGGACCCGACATGAAAAACCTGATCATCGCGGCCGCGTTGGCGGCAAGCCTGTTGTCAGCTTCAGCCCATGCCGTCGGCCGCAGCGCCGATATCACGGTGTATGACCGTGTGCAGCAGCGGATACTGCCGGTGTACCTGCACGAAGGCCGGCACTATGTCGCAGGCCAGCCCGGCAACGAATACGAGGTCCGCATCCGCAACCGGCAGCACAGCGACATGCTTGCCGTGGTCGCAGTCGATGGTGTCAACGCACTGAGCGGCGACACCGCAGACTGGGAGCAGGGCGGTTATGTGCTCGGCCCGCAGCAGGCTTATGCGCTGAAGGGCTGGCGCAAGAGTCTGGATCGAATCGCCGCGTTCTATTTCACCGCGCTGCCCGACAGTTATGCCGCGCGTACCGGCCGGCCTGACCATGTCGGCGTGATTGGTGTTGCGATTTTCCGCCGCAAGCCGGAACCGCCGGCGGCTGCCCTGCCGCAGCCCGTACCGCGTGCCGCGGAAAGTGCGGGCCAGGCGATGGCCGACAGCGCGTCACGCGCCGAGGCGCCGGCGATGGCGCAGAAACCGGCGCGCCTCGGCACTGGCCACGGCCGCAGCGAACGCTCGGTGGTGACCATGACCGAATTCGAGCGCGCGAGCAGCGTGCCGGCCGAGGTGATCACCATCTATTACGACAGCCACAGCAACCTCGTCGCGCAGGGCGTGATCCGTCTGCCGCCGGTTGCGCGCCCGCTGCCGCTGCCCTTTCCGGGGCGTTTTGTGCCGGACCCGAGCTAGCAGCATGACGGTCGCGGTATTGCGTGGCGGTTGCCCGGTGGCGGGTGGGATTGCATACTCGCACCCGTGAGCACAACAGATGAAGACAGCGGCGATACCGGTGATGAGGCGCTGATGCTGGCCTACCGCGATGGTGATGCCGCCGCCTTTGACCGGCTCTACGACCGTCACCGCGGCGGTGTCTACCGCTACCTGCTGCGCCAGTGCCGCAACGCAGCGCTGGCCGACGAGCTGTTCCAGGATGTGTGGATGAACCTGATCCGCGCCCGCGGCGGCTACACGGTGCAGGCGAAATTCACGACCTGGCTCTACCGCATCGCGCACAACCGGCTGATCGACCATTTCCGCCGCCACGATGGCGCCGCGGTTTCGCTGGATGACGACACATTGCCGGCGCTTGATGAACCCGAAGCCCCGCGTTCGGCGCAGCCCGAGGCGCAGGCCGAAGCGCGTCAACAGGCGGCGCGCCTGCTCGTGCTGCTCGACGAACTGCCGCAGGAGCAGCGCGAGGCCTTCGTGCTGCAGCAGGAGGGCGGGCTCAGTGTCGAGGACATTGCCGAGGCCACCGGCGTCAACCGCGAGACGGCAAAAAGCCGGCTGCGTTACGCCATCGCCAGATTGCGCCGGGGGATGGATTCATGAATACACAGGACAAAGCGCAGGACAAAGAGATGATCCGCGACCCGCAGCTCGACGCAGCTTATCGGGCGGGTGCCGGAGCCGAACCGCCACAGCGGCTCGATGACCTGATCCGTGCCGCGGCCCGGCGCGAGGTTGGCAGCGGGCCGCGTCCGTTGGCATCACATCGCCGCTGGCAGATGCCGCTGGCACTGGCTGCGGTGCTGGTGCTCTCGGTCGGTGTGGTAACCACGATGCGCGAGCAGGGCGCAGACCAGCTGGATCAGCCGTTGCCTTCATCTATTAGTAGTAGTGGCAAGACCGCAGGGCAAAACGCAGCGCAGCCCGCCGCAAAAGCCGAAGCCCTGCGCCAGGCCGAAGCGCCGCTGCCGACCACGCCAGCCCCGGCCGCCGCTCCTGCACCTGAGCCGCCAGCCGCCGCAGTCGCCAAGCGCTACGAGGTCCCGGCGGTCGCCGAGGCTCCGGCTCCGGCAGCGCCGCCGCCCGCTCAGGCACCGATGATGGCGCGCAGCGAATCCGCCGCCGTGGCCAGCACGGGTGCCGTGGCCGAATCGCGCAGCACCGAAGCCCCGGCTGCCGCACCCCGTGCCCTGATGCGGGCACCGGCTTCGGCGACTGCTGATGCCGCCCGCCCGGGTGCACCCGCCGTGGCGATGTCCGCGCCGCCCGCGCCCTGGCAGGATCTGGTCGGCAAACCGGCCGAGCAGTGGCACCAGCGCATCCTTGAACTGCGGCGTGCCCAGCGACTGAGCGATGCTGAAACGGTAATCGCCGAATTCCGCAGACGCTTCCCGGACGAACGACTGCCGGAGGCCGGACAGCCGTGATCGACGATCCGCAACCAGTCAAACCCGAGGAGCCCGAACCCTGGCAGTGCTGCCAGAGCGGCTGTGATCCCTGTATTTATGATCGTTATTGGGAAGCACTCACTAACTACGAAAAGGCCCTCGAGGACTGGCAATCTCGCCATGGGATAGCCCCGGAAAATAATAATAAGTAATTGTTTTTAAACAATAAATTATAAAAATTCCCGGGGTGGTGGCAGTTTCCGGAACTCCTCGCCGATCCATGGCTCCAAGATGCGGCGTTTTTCTGGGTTTTACCCGGATAGTCTTCGAAACTTCATAAATTATTGTTTAAAAACAATGATTTAAAATATGTTGCGTCGCAGAAAGTTAATCCGTTAAACTCCGCGTCCGCAAATTTTGGCGGCACCCCCTAAAACCACCCTGAAATCACGATTTCGGGTTGCGGGGGGCAGGTCGAACCCCTAGAATTGCGCAGCTTTTTTGAGTGGCCCACAACCTGTAGTGGTATTGGGCTGAACGAGTCTTAAGGAGAAACACCGTTACCGTAGCGAGGTAACTACCGCACCGCCCCCGTGGCCGTGCCATCCGAAAGGAGGTTTTGCATGTTTGCAAAATCGATTCCAGAAACATCCGTAACGGACCGCCCGGCAGATGCCCTGCCCCGGGTCCGCCAGTTGCTCACACTGGTCCTCGTCCTGACCAGCCTCTCCACCCTGATCGTATTGCTTGAAGAACGGCTCGGCGTCGGCGCCCTGGGTTCGGCTTTGGCCGTCGTCCAGCAGGAAGCGACCGCGATTTCAGCCCGCGTTCTGGCCCAGCCCGAAGCCGTGCCTGCCGACAACGAGCGCCAGGTCGCCCTGGCCGAGTTTCTGGCCAAGCGCTACAAGGTGGCCCAGGACCTGACGCTGGACTTTGTCCGCATCGCCCATGCCGAGGGTGGCCGGGTCGGCGTCGATCCGCTGCTGATCATGGCGGTGATCGCGGTCGAGTCGCGCTACAACCCGATTGCCGAGAGCGTGGTCGGCGCCAAGGGTCTGATGCAGATCATTCCGCGCTTCCATGGCGACAAGCTCGCGGTATTTGGCGGCGAGCGCGCCGTGTTCGACCCGGAAGCCAATATCCGCGTCGGCACCCGCATCCTCAAGGAATACCTCGCCAAGACCGGCAACCTCGGCATCGCGCTGCAGATGTATGCCGGCGCGCTGAACGACGACAACGACACCTACACCACCAAGGTGCTGGGCGAGAAACAGCGCCTGCAGCAGGTGGTCGCCAGCCTGGCCGAGCCGGCGCCGACGGCGACCCGGGTCTCCCAGCGGCGCGACCGCAGGGCGGAGTCCCCGCTGGGCGAGCGCATCTAAGGCGACACAACCCGCGGCGTTCATGGCCGGCCCAGTCCGCTGTAAACGGCGCCAGATACACCCGTTCCCCCTCCGAACAGTCCAGGGCGAACGGGTGTTTTCTTTGGTCCGGCAGGAAGGCGCCCCCTGATGCCTGGCATCCGCATCACCTGGCCCGGCGGTTCGGTGATCGCCGATCTCGAGCCCGGACCGACCACCGAGCGCCTGCTTGCGGTGCTGCCCTGCACCTCGGACATCAATACCTGGGGTGAGGAGGTGTACTTCCCGCTGCCCCTGCGCGCGGCGCTCGAACCGGGCGCGCAGCAGGTGGTGTCGCCGGGCGCCGTCTGCTTCTGGGTGGATGGCAGCGCGCTGGCCCTGCCCTGGGGCCGCACCCCGATCTCCCAGGGCAATGAGTGCCGGCTGGTCTGTGCCTGCAACGTGCTCGGCCGCCTGCGCGGCGACCCCTCTGTCCTGAAAACGGCACGCGACGGCGATACGGTAAACATCGAGGCGGTCTGACGCGGCCTATAATCATCCTGTCATCAACGGGAGCGCATCATGGCCGATCAGAACAACCCGCAGGACTTTTTCGAGTTCATGCAAAAGATGTGGAACCCGATGGGGTTCCCGATTCCCGGCATGGTCGCGCCCACGATGAACGTCGAAGACCTCGAGAAAAAGATCGCCGAGCTGAAGGCGGTCGAGACCTGGCTCACCATGAACACCGGATTCGTGCAGATGACCATCAAGACGCTGGAGATGCAGAAATCCGGCATCGAGAGCCTGCAGGCCGCGGGCAAGGCGGCGGCAGACAGCATGAAGCCGCCGCCGGAAAAATGAGGTCCGGATGAATCCGCCAACAAAAAACGCCGCGATTCGCGGCGTTTTTTGTGGTCAGGCGACGCCGGCTTATTTCGCGGCGATCTTGTTGCGCAGCAGGCCCAGTCCTTCAACTTCCGTCTCGAGGATGTCGCCCGCTTTCATGAACTCCGGCGGATTGCGCGCGTGGCCGACACCGGCCGGCGTGCCGGTCAGGAACAGGTCACCCGGTTCCATCGTCAGCCCGGCAGACATCTCGGCGATCAGCCGCGGAATCTTGAAATACATATAGCTGGTGTTCGAGTCCTGCTTGGTCACGCCGTTGACGCGGCAGGTGATGCGCAGGTTCTGCGGATTCTTCACTTCGTCGGCGGTGGTCAGCCAGGGGCCCATCGGGCAGTGGCCGTCGAGGCTCTTGCCCTTGAACCACTGCTGGCCGTGCTGGCGCTGCACTTCCCGCGCCGACACATCGTTGGCGATCATGTAGCCGAAGACATGCTTCATCGCATCGGCTTCCTTGATGTTGCGGCCGCCCTTGCCGATGACGATGGCCATCTCCACTTCCCAGTCGAGCTTCTCGGTGACGCCGGGATGCGAGGGGATGTCGCCGTAGGGCGAATTCACCGACAGCGGCTGCTTGGTGAAAAACGCCGGGTGCTTGGGCATTTCCGTCACATGCGGGCGTGCCTTGGCACCTTCCTCGAAATGCTCGACATAGTTCCAGCCGACACAGAACACGTTCTTGCGTGGGCGCGGAATCGGCGCGTGCAGCGTGACCTTGCTCATCTTGTGGTGGCCGGTCTTCATGCCCGACACCGCTTTTTTCACCAGCGCGAGGCCGCTCTTGCCGGCGGCGACCAGGCCGATCATGTCGTCAGCGGCGAAGGGCAGCTTCACCCGCGCTTTTTTGGCGGCGGTTGCCAGATCGATGACGCTGCCGTCGGCGGCGAGTACCCCGATGGCCTTGGCGCCGCGCTTGCTTGCCGAATAGGTGACCAGTTTCATTTCATCCTCCCTTGTTGATATGTTTGAATTGTTCGCAGGCGCGCACCAGCGCCGCGCAGATGCCCAGCTCCCAGGCCGAATGACCGGCGTCGGGCACGATGTGGTAATCCGCCTCCGGCCATGCACGGTGCAGGTCGTCGGCGGAAACAATCGGGCACACCGCATCGTAGCGGCCCTGCACGATCACGCCGGGAATGCCGCGGATGCGCGACACATTGTCGAGCAGCGAATTCTCCGGCAGGAAAATGTTGTTCATGAAGTAATGCGCCTCGATGCGCGCCAACCCCAGCGCCACCACGTCGCCGGCGAAATAGGCCACGGTCTCGGGGCTCGGCAGCAGCGTCGAGCACGAGCCCTCGTACGTGCTCCAGGCACGCGCGGCCGGCATGTGCACCGCCGGATCGGGATCGGTCAGGCGGCGGTGATAGGCCTCGAGCAGATTGCCGCGCTCGGCCTCGGGAATCGGATCGGTGAGGGCGCGCCAGGCCTCGGGAAACAGGTTGCGCAGGCCGTAGAGAAACCAGTCGATTTCGCTTTTGCGGCACAGGAAGATGCCGCGCAGGATCAGCCCGGTGCAGCGTTCGGGATGCGCCTCTGCATAGGCCAGCGCCAGCGTGCTGCCCCAGGAACCGCCGAATACCAGCCAGCGCTGGATGCCCAGCGACTCGCGCAGCTTTTCGATGTCGGCAATCAGCAGCGGCGTGGTGTTATCCGTCAGTTCGCCCAGCGGCGTCGAACGGCCGGCACCGCGCTGGTCGAAAATCACGATGCGGTAATGCGCCGGGTCGAAAAAGCGGCGGTGCGCGGGGGCGGCACCGGCGCCGGGGCCACCGTGCAGGAACAGCACCGGCGCGCCCTCGGGATTGCCCGACTCTTCGAAATACATGCGGTGCCGGCCGTCGAGGGCGAGCATGCCGCTGTTGTAGGGCTGGATTTCCGGATACAGCTCGGAGCGCGGGGCGGGGCGTACGTCAGGCATTGCTTGTGCTGAAAATCAGATGGAAAAATCAGGTGACAAAATCAGGAGAGAAAGTCGGGTGATACAGGGCCGGTAACAGTACCACAAAGCACGCACCATCAAACGGGTGCGCGCCGTCGCGGGGCCTCACATCATGCTGACATGCGCCGCGACCACCCGCCAGCCCTCAGGCAGGCGCACCCAGGTCTGCATCTGGCGGCCGATGCGTCCGCCGCGGTCGAAATGCAGACTGGAGGTCGCGTAATCGCGGCCGTAGGTGGTGATGACCTCACGCAGCACCGTGCGTGCGAGTCCGGCGGACGGACGCGCGGCGCGGAACTGCGCAATCTCGTCGTAGCCGTAGAGCATTTCGGTCGCGCCGTAGCGGATGGTCTGCGGGCTCTGCCAGAACAGCTCGTCAAGCACCGCCACATCGTTGCTGACCAGTGCCTGTTCGTAGCGGTGGCAGACAGCGGTGACTTCCGCCAGCACTTCCGGAATATTGATGTCCAACAGTTTCCCCCTCAATCCTCGATTTGTAATCCCGCATTTCAGTCCGCCCGGGCGCCGGTCTCCTTGACCACCTTCGCCCATTTTGCGATGTCCTGCTCCACCACCGCGGTGAACTGGCGCGAATTACCATACATCATTTCCGCGCCGCGCTGGGCGAGGCCGGCGCGCAGCGGCTTGTTCTCGAGCAACAGTTCGACATCCTTCTCGATTTTTGCGGCGATCGGTTTCGGCAGCCCCGCGGGTGCGAACAGGCCGTACCACTGCGCGGCCTCGTAACCGGGCAGGCCGCTTTCGGCCACGGTCGGCACTTCGGGCAGCGTCGGGTAACGCTTGGCGGTGGTCACCGCCAGCGAACGCAGCTTGCCGCTTTGCACCAGCGGCAGTGCCGAGACGATGATGTCGATCATGTACTGCGTGCGGCCGGCCATCAGGTCGGGCAGGGCCGGGCCGCTGCCCTTGTACGGCACGTGGATGGCGCTGATGCCGGTCATCAGGTTGAACATCGCCGCGGCGAGGTGGGGCAGGGCGCCGTTGCCGGACGAGGCAAACGACAGCTGTCCCGGTTTTGATTTCACCAGCGCCACCAGCTCCTTCACCGTTTTCACAGGCAGGCTTGGCGTCACCACCAGCAGTTGCGGCGATTGTGCAAACGAGGCGATCGCGATCAGGTCCTTGCGCGGGTTGTAGGCCAGTTCGGGATAGACGCTGGGCGCGATTACCACGCCGGCATTCACGCCCATCAGCAGCGTGTAGCCGTCGGCCGGGCTTTTGGCGACCAGCCCGGTGCCGATGGTGGCGCCAGCGCCACCGCGGTTGTCGGGCACCACGTTCTGCGCCCACTGTTCCGACAGCGCCTGGCCCACCGCGCGGCCGACGTAATCCGAAGCACCTCCCGGCGGGAAGGGAATGATCAGCCGCACCGGCTTGCTCGGATAGTTGCTGGCATGGACTGCCGTGGCGGACACCAGGCCGGCGGCCATCAGGAAGTGCAACAGGAGGGTGTGCAACAGGGTCAGCAGGGTACGGGACATGGAAACTCCGGACGGTTTTGGCGCACGCGCAACACGGCATGCCGACATTCCGGATTCAGCAAGTCCTGTGCCATTGGTTTTTTGTGCAAACTGCCCCGCATCTGCGGCGATATGCCGTCTGAACCGCGCCTCTTTTCGGGTCCTCATCGGGGTCATGTATCCGCGCATGCTCCGTCACGGTGCATGACCCGGCGCCAGCCGGACCGACATGGGGGCTACGGTATAATCCCGCTCCCGCGCGGCAGTGCCGGCGCGAAGAAATTCTCCGAAAGGCGGATCGTCAACATGGCTGATGACCAGCTGCGCAAGGCGGCGCTCGAATACCACCGTTACCCCGTGCCGGGGAAGATCGCGGTCACTCCGACCAAGGGCCTGATCAACCAGCGTGACCTGGCACTCGCCTACACCCCCGGTGTGGCCCAGGTCTGCCTCGAAATCGCCGACAAGCCCGTCGAGGCCAGCAACTACACCTCACGCGGCAACCTCGTCGCGGTGATCACCAACGGCACCGCGGTGCTGGGTCTGGGCAACATCGGCCCGCTCGCCTCGAAGCCGGTGATGGAAGGCAAGGCGGTGCTGTTCAAGAAATTCGCCGGCATCGACGTCTTCGACATCGAAATCAACGAGCAGGACCCGCATCGCCTGGTCGATGTCATCGCCGCACTCGAACCGACTTTCGGCGGCATCAACCTCGAGGACATCAAGGCGCCGGAGTGTTTCATCGTCGAGCGCGAGCTGCGCAAGCGCTGCAAGATTCCGGTGTTCCACGATGACCAGCACGGCACCGCGATCACCGTCTGCGCCGCCTTCACCAACGGCCTCAAGGTCGTCGGCAAGGACATCTCGAAAATCAAGCTGGTGGTCTCCGGCGCCGGCGCCGCGGCGCTGGCCTGCCTCGACCTGCTGGTGTCGCTGGGCCTGAAAAAAGAAAACATCACTGTCACCGACATCGTCGGCGTGGTCTACAAGGGCCGTGCCGAGCTGATGGACGCCGACAAGGCGCGTTACGCCGTCGAAACCGATGCGCGCCAGCTCGCCGACGTGATCGCCGGTGCGGATGCCTTCCTCGGCCTCTCGGCGGGCAAGGTGCTCAAGCCCGAGATGGTCAAGAAGATGGCAGACCGCCCGCTGATCCTGGCACTCGCCAACCCCGAGCCGGAAATCCTGCCCGAGCTGGTGAAGGAAGTGCGCCCCGATGCGGTGATGGCCACCGGCCGTTCGGACTATCCGAACCAGGTCAACAACGTGCTGTGTTTCCCGTTCATCTTCCGTGGCGCGCTGGATGTCGGCGCGACCACGATCAACCGCGAAATGGAAATCGCCGCGGTCAACGCGATTGCCGCACTCGCCCAGGCCGAGCAGTCGGACATTGTTGCTGCCGCCTACGGCGAGCAGGACCTCAAGTTCGGCCCTGACTACCTGATTCCGCGGCCCTTTGATCCGCGCCTGATCGAACACGTTGCACCGGCCGTGGCCAAGGCCGCGATGGACAGCGGTGTCGCGACGCGCCCGATCACCGACTTCGAGGCCTACAAGCAGCGGCTGAACCGTTTTGTTTACCAGTCCGGCCACATCATGCGTTCGGTGTTCACCGCGGCGAAAAAGTCGCCCAAGCGCGTGGTCTATGCCGAGGGCGAGGAAGAGCGTTTCCTGCGCGCGGCACAGCAGGTGGCGGACGAGGGCATCGCGCGGCCGATCCTGATCGGCCGCCCGGATGTGATCAAGACTCGCATCGAGCGTCTCGGCCTGCGCCTGGTGCGCGACAAACATTACGAAATCGTCGATCCCAACAACGACCCGCGTTACCGCGACTACTGGACCGAGTACCACCGCCTGACCAGGCGCAAGGGCGTCTCGGTCGAACTCGCCAAGCTCGACATCCGCCGCCGGCCGACGCTGATCGGCGCGATGATGGTGCACATGGGCGATGCCGACGCGATGCTCTGCGGCATCTTCGGCCAGTACGGCCGCCATCTGCGCACTATCGACCAGGTCATCGGCCGCCGCGCCGGCGTCAACCATTTCTCGGCGATGAACACGCTGCTGCTGCCTAAGGGCACGGTCTTCATCTGCGACACCTACGTCACCTTCGATCCCACCGCCGAGCAGATCGCCGAATCGACGATCCTCGCCGCCGAGGAAATGCGCCGCTTCGGCATCACGCCGCGCGCGGCGATGCTGTCGCACTCCAGCTTCGGCGGCAGCGACAGCGCCACCGCGCTGAAAATGCGCAAGGCCCTCGAACTGGTGATGCAGCTCGACCCCAACCTCGAAATCGAGGGCGAGATGCAGGGCGACATGGCGCTGTCCGAAGAGATCCGCCTGCGCGCGCTGCCCGACAACCGCTTGAAGGGCATGGCCAACCTGCTGGTGATGCCCAACCTCGACGCCGCGAACATCTCCTTCAACCTGCTCAAGACCGCGGCCGGTGACGGCATCACCATCGGCCCGATCCTGCTCGGCGCAGCGAAGCCGGTGCACATCATCACGCCGTCCTCCACCGTGCGCCGCATCGTCAACATGACTGCGCTGTCGGTGGTGGATGCCGGTGCGCAGCGCGGCGAGCAGAAACCGCTGATCTGAATGCAAGGCTGCAGTGCAGAGAGTAGAAGTACATAACCCGTTGTTTTTATTGATTAATTTATAAGCTGACGAACATGGCCAAATTCCGCATCGAACACGACACGATGGGCGAGATCGACGTGCCCGACAACATGCTGTGGGGCGCGCAGACGCAGCGCAGCCTGCACCACTTCCATTTTCCCGGCGAGACCATGCCGCTGCCGGTGGTGCACGCGCAGGTGCTGGTGAAAAAAGCCGCCGCACTCACCAACATGGCGCTGGGCGTGCTCGACAAGAAAAAAGGTGCGGCCATCGTCAAGGCTGCTGACGAAGCGCTGGCCGGCCAGTGGAACGACCACTTCCCGCTGGTGGTGTGGCAGACCGGCTCCGGCACCCAGACCAACATGAACGTCAACGAAGTGCTGGCCAACCGCGCCTCTGAAATCCTCGGCGGCAAACGTGGCGCCGCGCGCCTGGTGCACGAGAACGACGACGTCAACAAGGGCCAGTCGTCCAATGACACCTTCCCCACCGCAATGCACGTCGCCGCGGTGATCGCGCTGGAAAAAGACCTCAAGCCCGCAGTGAAGAAGCTGCGCAACACGCTGGACAAGAAGGCCAAGTCCTTCATGAACATCGTCAAGATCGGCCGCACCCACCTGCAGGATGCGACGCCGCTGACGCTGGGCCAGGAATTCTCCGGCTATGTCGCCCAGCTCGACCACGCACTGAAACACATCGACGCCAGCAAGCCGCACCTCTGCGAACTCGCCCTCGGCGGCACCGCCGTCGGCACCGGCCTGAATGCCCATCCGAAATTTGCCAAGGACGTTGCCGCGCAACTGAAGAAACTGACGGGCCTGCCCTTCGTCACCGCGCCGAACAAGTTCGAGGCGCTGGGCTCCTGCGACGGCGTCGTCGCCGCCCACGGCGCGCTGAAAATGCTCGCCGCCGCGCTGATGAAAATCGCCAACGACGTGCGCTGGCTGGCCAGCGGCCCGCGCTGCGGCATCGGCGAACTCTCCATCCCGGAAAACGAGCCGGGCTCCTCGATCATGCCGGGCAAGGTCAACCCGACCCAGTCCGAATCGATGACCATGGCCTGCTGCCAGGTCTTCGGCAATGACGTCGCGATCAACGTCGGCGGCTCGATGGGCAACTTCGAGCTCAACGTGTTTCGCCCGATGGTGATCCGCAACTTCATGCACAGCGCCCACCTGCTGGCGCATGCCTGCGAGAACTTCGAGGAACACTGCGCCATCGGCATCGAACCCAACCGCGAACGCATCGACCAGCTGATGCGCGAATCACTGATGCTGGTGACCGCGCTCAACCCGCACATCGGCTACGCCAAGGCCGCCGCCATCGCCAAGAACGCCCACAAGAAAGGCCTGACGCTGAAGGAATCGGCGATCCAGCTCGGCCACCTGACCAGCGCCCAGTTCGACCAGTGGGTCAAGCCGGAGAGCATGGTGGGGATGAAGATCAAGGTGGCGAAGAAGAAGTAAGTTTCAGTAGCTTCAAATTAAAACGCCCACCGGCGGGAGTCGGTGGGCGTTTTGTTTAACACTATCGAGGCGGTACTTTTGATGTCTGTAGATATTTATCGGTTGAACTGACATACCTCTCTGAATCGAACCATGCGGAATCGAGGTTTCTTGTTGCTAAACGGTTCACGTATGCTTGCCGCCCTGGTTCGAGTAGAGACTGCTTTATCGATATGCCCCGCCTTTTCTAATGCAAGTGCAAAATCGTCGAGAACGTCGCTAAGCTGCAGCGGGTCCGCACGCAATATGCCAAGTTCTTCCGCCAGTGAAATTGCTTTTTCGAAGTAACTGACGGATGCCGGATAATTTTCCTGGTCATATGTGAGAACCGCGAGAGCTGAGGATATTTTCATTACGGTCGATCTACGTCTCACTGCCGAATCACTGGCGCGTCCTGAATTCGGTCTTGATTCCTCAAGCCCGAGTGCTTCTTTTAGGGTTTTTTCGGCGGCCGGATAGTCGCACAGATAACCCTGCATTCGACCTAAATTAAGCATGGAATTCGAGATAAATTCCTCGGGTAATTTGTTGATCCTTGCTGTATTCAGCGCATTCTCGTAGAGCTCTTTTGCTTCACTGTAATTTTTTGCTGAATCAGCACGCAGCCCAGCTTCATACAAGCGGTGAAATGTTGATTCATTTGATGCAAAGGCGGAATGAGTTGTGGCTAATAACAGGAAAACAACTACCCATTGAATGATTGGCATTATTTGGGCCCTTATGAGCTCAGATGGGTGCATTAATAGGGGACAGACCACGATTAATGGGCTGTGAAAATCGTGGTCTGTCACCTATTTAAGGAACGTTTCACGTGAGGTGCTTGCTAGGGAGCGGATGGCACATATCTCCAGCATTCAATGGGGTCACTGCCATAGTTCCATGATTGGAGAGTAGAGTCATTGTTACTTGTTACGAGAGTAATTCGACAGGAATTGTAATGCTGAGTCAGCAGGAATGATGTTGAGTTTTCAGTCACGGTCTTTGCCAGAATCACTCCATCAAAAAGCTTTTCAACGGGTAGGTGTTTGCCAACCCAAGAGTTCCAGTAGTCTTCTAGCCGTTTCTTTCTTATTTCCTCCGTAGACAAAGCGCGGTCGGTTAGCGGTATTGCTAAGCATCCAGGCAGAGTAATGGCAAAAATTGCCATTGAAAGCAGTTTGCGCATATCAGTAAATGGAGTCATTAATAGGGGACAGACTGAGGTATCCCGGGTTGTACGGACACCGTAGTTAAGCACCACGCCATTGTCGCTCAATCTGCTCGGGGGTGCGGTAGCCGAGCGTTTGATGAATCCGCTTGCGGTTGTAAATCAGCTCGATGTAATCAAACAGATTAAAGGGGCCAGGATAGACTTTCTCAATTTCACGCAAGTAACCCCACCCTGGCCCCTTTGACGTTCTTTGTATGAATGGTTCTAACGTTTTAATTGTGGGATGTTGATAGGGGTCCGCGCCAATGAAAAGATAGACGTCACTACTTATCCGCGAAGAACTCGTCTGCTTCTTTGAGAAAGTTCTCGTAATACTGCAAGCCCACCTCGGCGACTGAAATGATGTTCTCGGGGTCCAGTATATTGCCTAGGTGCTTTCGAGGGATATCAAAGGTAACTCCCCGATTCACTACCGGTAGCAACTTGATCCGTGCTGGGTTGAAGACAACGCCAATCGTACCCGTGGTTTCCGCAGTAGCAACACCATCGCTAAAAATTCGCAGATTACGGATTGTTCCGCCCTGTTGGCCTGGAATAATCGTGATATTTGATTGCTCATGTCCCACGATATCCGAAACAGTGTGTTCGTCGGCGCCTCGCGCGTTGCGCAAGTATGAAAGGAGAGGATCGTCCTTTCGTTCCTTCTCGAAGCGTGCCTGCCACCTGTGCCATTTGGGGCTCTTTTTGTAATGCGCAAATGTTTTAAACCAAATGCGCTCAAGCCGACCCAAATATTCCTTCCAGTGGTCCTCTAGTTCAGGGAGCGTTCCGCTACCCTTCATGCCTGCAACTGAGTCACGGGCGCGAGAAAGTTCCTCATAAAGTTTCGGTGATGACTTCATGGTTGTAGTGACGTCTAATTTGTTTATAAGGCAAATACGCGGGATAACATCCCGGTGAGATGGATAACATCCTGATGCAACTAAAGGTGCCGGAGTCGATATCTTTTTGCCAGGTTGGTAGCGGTGCGGTAAGCGACGAAAAGTACCGGAGTCGATTTTTCGAGGTGGCGCTACTCAATTTAATTCGCTGATTTAACCACTTGGATGTTGGAGCCCTCATTTTCAATTGGCCTCAGAAAGTACCCCGTCACCTCCGAAAAACCGCCTCCGTATCATACGTTTTGACGCCCCGCGATGGCGTGGTGCATCAGGCAGTACGGCCCATCCGCGCCATGCCCCTCACCGATGACCGCCCAGCCCCGCGACTGGTAGAAGGCCATCGCGTTGACGTTCTCTTTCACGCATTTCAGCGTCGGGGTTTTGGAACAATACTTCGCACAGCCGGCCAGCAGTGCAGTGCCTACGCCGCGCCGGAATGCGGAGGGGTGCACAAACAGGTGGTGCAAAAAGCTGTCCGGGGCCCAGATCGAGGCGAAGCCCACAATCCCGCCCTCGGCGAGGGCCACCAGGATGATTTCGCCTACGGTGTCCCGGTCAAAGTCGAGCAGTTGGTGGGCGTTGGAGGGATTCCAATGGAAGGCGGCGTTGCGGGATGCCACATACAGATGCCGCAGCGCCGGCCGGTCGGCTTCTTCAAATTCGCGCACCGTGATCTTCAGGGCGCTGCCTGACGCTGCCATCATTCGCCGCTTGGAACCGGTTGGATATTGAAGCCCTCCGCATCCGTCGGCGGCTGAAAGTGGCGGGTCACCTCCCGAAACACCGCGGCTGTATCAAACCGCGCCCGCTCCGGCTGGCTTGAGGCCCGCGCGGCAATCCGCTGCAGGCAGGTGGCATCATCCACGTGGAGGTAGATCAGCCGATGCGGGATGCAGTTGGGCTCGAAGATTTCGCGGAACCACTGGCGTTGCGTGACGGTATTCGCCGGAAAATCCATGACCACCGGCACGCCGGCTTTGAGGAGGCCGCGCACATGCGCGCCGAGCACGGACTTCAGGCGGCGCGAGCAGCGGATGTAGTCATCGAGGCCGTGGATCTCGTCGAGGTAGAGCGCGGCGAGCCATTCGTCCTCGGACAGCAGCAGGGCATTCATCTCGGTGGCCATACGCTTAGCGAGCGTGGATTTGCCGGCGCCCATCTTGCCGCAGAAAAAAACCAGTTCGCTTTGCGCAGTCATCGCGTTCAGTTCGCTCGATTCATATGGACAGCTATTGTTCGGTAGTGCGGTATTGAAATCCAGTGCGGACGAATTTAAGACGCACCCTATTATTTGATAAATTATTCAATAAAAACAATGACTTATGATTAATTTGCGTGTGATGAGCATTGACATATGCCACCCCTGAACCCCGAAAGCCCGCTCCGCTCACTGATGGAAACTTTCCCCATCGAAGGTCGCCTCGAATGGATCGGCCTGCGCCCGGGCCGGCGAGCACCGTTGTTGGCGATGAACCATGTAGAGGTCATCGCCGACCACGGCCTTGCCGGTGACCACAAGGCACAACGCGCCGGCGGCAAGCGCCAGGTCACGCTGATCCAGCGCGAACATCTGGCGGCGGTGGCGCAGTTGCTGCGGCGCGAGGCCATCGATCCGGCGCTGCTGCGGCGGAACCTGCTGGTGTCAGGCATAAACCTGCACGCGCTGCGCGGCGAGCACTTTCGCATCGGCGCGGTGGTGCTGGAAGGTACCGGCCCCTGCGAGCCCTGTTCAAGAATGGAGGAGGTGCTGGGCGCCGGCGGTTACAACGCGATGCGCGGCCACGGTGGCATCGCCGCGCGGGTGATCACCGGTGGGGTGATTGCGGTGGGGGATGGCGTGGTTTTTGAGCAAGAAAAAAGCCCCGGGTGAGGGGGCTTTGTGATTTTGGCGGGCCCTTCGACAAGCTCAGGGCGAACGGCGCGTTTGAAGCTGTTTAATTGATCGCCAGAATCTTCTTCGCCTTCGCCAGCGTATCCATCGACTCCTGGTGTTTCCCGGCCTTGTGGAAGGCTTCGCCTTCGGCGCGGAATTTCTTGGCGTCGGCCATCTGATCGGCACTGAGTTTCGGGTTTTTCGACATCGCTTCGTCGATCTTTTTCATTTCCAGCGGGCAGCTGTGTGCGAATGCGGCGCCGCTCAGTGCGATGAGTGCAGCGGCGGTGCCGGCAAGCAGTATCGATTTCATGGGGGGCTCCTCAGGGGTTGTGGGGTGTTGCAACATCAGTCTGGCATAAACCGCCGGGGGCTTGCAGGTAGAATCGAATCGTCATGCTGATTGACCCGGAAATGGACGCAAAAACCGACCAGAAAACCGTGGCCCTGATCACCCCGGAGCAGGTGCGTGCGGCCTTGCTGCGGCCACCGCCGCCGCCGGAATCGGAAGACCTGCACATGATCGCATTGCGCGAGGGCATGGCCGCGACCGAGGCCGCGGTGCTGGTGCCGCTGGTGCGCCGCGCCCACGGTGTGCAGGTGCTGCTGACCCAGCGCACCGAGCACCTGCGCGACCACGGCGGTCAGATCAGTTTTCCCGGCGGGCGGGTCGAGCCCGAGGACCCGGACCGTGAAACCACGGCGCTGCGCGAGATGACGGAAGAGGTCGGCATCGGCGCGGACCGGGTGACGCTGCTCGGCCGGCTGCCGCGTTACGACATTCCCTCGGGCTTTCGCATCACGCCGGTGGTGGGCTGGCTGGAACCGCCCTTTGATGTGCAACCCGATGCCTTCGAGGTGGCCGAGGTGTTCGAGGCGCCGCTGGAGTATTTTCTGGAGGCGGCGCATTACCAGCGGCGCCAGTATCACTTCCGCGGCCGGCACCGCCATTACCTGGCGATACCGTACGAGGGGCGTTACATCTGGGGCGCCACCGCGGGCATGTTGTACAGCCTGTGCCGGGTGATCCATGGCCGCTGAGCGCATGCCGTCCACCCCTGCGGTGCTGGCGCTGCGCGCAGCCAAGGTCGAGTTCACGCCGCATTTCTACACCTACGAAGAACGCGGAGGCACCGCGGTGTCGGCGCGCGAGCTGGGCGTTGATGAACACGCTGTGGTCAAAACGCTGGTGATGCAGGATGACGCTGCCAAACCCTGCATCGTGCTGATGCACGGCGACCGTGAAGTATCGACCAAGGCGCTGGCACGGCATATCGGTGTCAAAAAAATAGAACCCTGCAAGCCGGAGGTGGCCGAGCGCCATTCGGGTTATCGCGTCGGCGGCACTTCGCCCTTCGGCACGCGCAAGCGGATGCCGGTGTACCTGCAGCGCACGGTGGCGGCGCTGGAGCGCATCTATATCAATGGCGGCAGCCGCGGCTTTCTGGTGAATGTTGCCACCGCCGACCTGCAGCGGCTGTTGCAGCCGCAACTGGTCGACGCCGCGATCGAGCCGGACTGAACATGGCGAGCCCGGCCCAGCCTGCGCAGCGTCCCGCGGTCGGCCTGGTGATGACCGGCGGCGGTGCGCGTGCCGCCTACCAGGTGGGGGTGATGCGCGCGCTGCATGACATGCTGCCGCGCCACTGCGGCAATCCCTTTCCGGTGATCGCCGGCACTTCGGCCGGTGCGATCAATGCCGCGGTGCTGGCCACCGATGCGCATGATTTTCGTCGCGGCGTGCGCCGGCTGATGACGGTGTGGAAAAACTTTCATGTGGAGCAGGTGTATCGCGCCGATACCGTGGGTGCACTCGGCAACAGTGCGCGCTGGCTGCTGGCCTCGCTGTCGGGCGGGCGCTTCAAGGGGCCGGTGTCGCTGCTCGACAACGAGCCGCTGGCGCGGCTGCTGGAGCAGCACATCGATTTTGCGGCGGTGGGGCGCAACATCGCGGCGGGCCATCTCTCGGCGTTTGCAATCACCTGTTCGGGTTACACCAGCGGCCAGTCGGTGACGTTTTTTGAGGGGCATGAGGGTCATCACGAATGGGCGCGGGCGCGCCGCGTCGGCCGCGCGATGCCGATCGGCTTGCCGCACCTGCTGGCCTCGAGCGCGCTGCCCTTCATTTTTCCGCCGGTGAAGATCGACGGCGAGTACTACGGCGACGGCTCGATGCGCCAGATCGCGCCGGTGAGCCCGGCACTGCATCTGGGGGCCGAACGCCTGCTGGTGATCGGCGTCGGCCGCCAGGCTTCGCAGTCCGCGGTGCGCCAGCCGGCCGAGGGGTATCCGCCGCTGGCGCAGATTGCCGGCCATGCGCTGGACAGCATTTTCCTCGACTCGCTGGAGGTGGACCTCGAGCGCCTGCAGCGCATCAACCGCACGCTGGCGATCGTGCCGCCGGAGAAACTGGCGCAAGTGAGTTATCCGCTGCGTGCCGTCGATTTCCGGGTGATCACGCCGAGCGTCCCGCTGAGCCAGATTGCCGCACAGTTCGCCACGGAACTGCCGCCGGTGATCCGTGGTCTGTTGAATACGGTGGGTGCGATGAGGCGCGCCGGCTCCAACCTGGTGTCGTACCTGCTGTTCGAGAAGGCGTTTTGCCGTGCGCTGATCAAGCTCGGTTACGCCGACACCATGGCGCAGCGGGATGACCTGCTGCAATTTCTGGGTTACCAGCCGGACTGAAGCGCAGTACGGACTGTTGCCGCTGGCGCAGTCAGCCGGTATAAGCGGAACATCAACTAAGCATCAGGTGAAAAGCAGGCGGCATGGGGCCGCCTGCGGGCGCAAAAGCCTGCGTCAGGAGGAGGAACAGCATGAGCCGTGCATTCGTCAAGGAAAGTGATGATGATCTGGGCGACGAGCTGCCGCAGCGGCCGGTGCCCGAGCACGCCAATTACGTGACCCCGCGCGGGCTCGAGCAGTTGCGCGCGCGGATGCGCGAGCTGGCCGAGCAGCACGAGCAACTGAAGCCGCTCTCAGCCGATGATTCCGAAGCCAAGCGCAAGCTGCGCGAGATCGAGCGTGACCAGCGTTATTTTGTGGCGCAGCTCGAGCGCGCGGAGCTGGTCGATCCGGAACGGCAACCCAAGGATGAGGTGCGCTTCGGCGCTACGGTCTGCGTCGAGGATGAGACCGGGCGGCGCGAAACCTTCAGCATCGTCGGCGACGATGAGGCCGATGTTGCCGCGGGGCTGATCAGCTGGGCTTCGCCGCTGTCGCGCTCGCTGCTGGGTGCGCGCGTCGGCGACACCGTGAAGTGGCGGCGGCCGGCCGGTGAACTGGACGTCGAGATCATCTCGGTGGTATATAATAAGTAATTGTTTTTAAACATAAATTTAAAACATGAAGTTTCTCGCCCTGGTCATCACGCTGCTCATCGAGCAGGCCAAGCCGCTGCGCAGGAACAATCCGCTGTACGCCGCCTTCGAGCGTTACGCCGATGTTCTGGAGAACCAGTTCAACGGACTGCAGGCGAGCCACGGCGCGATTGCCTGGTGCGTGGCGGTGCTGCCGCTGGCGTTGATTGTGCTGATCGTGCATGCGCTGCTCGGCAGCCTCGGCGCGATGTTCGCGCTGGCCTGGTCGGTGGCGGTGCTGTATGTGAGCCTCGGCTTCCGCCGCTTCAGCCACGGCTTCACCGACATCGCGCAGGCCTTGCGTGAACACGACCTCAACACCGCGCGCGACGTGCTCGGCCGCTGGCGCGGTGCGCCGGCCGATGAACTGAATGCCGCCGAAGTGGCGCGGGTGTCGATCGAACTCGGCCTGCTGCAGGCGCACCGTTATGTGCTGGGCCCGATTTTCTGGTTTGTCGTGCTCGGCCCGGTGGGCCCGGTGGTGTACCGCGCCGCCGACCTGATCGCCGAGCGCTGGGGCCGGCAGATGGAGCCCGAGAAGCGGGTGTTTGCCTTGTTTGCCGAGCGCGCGTTTTTCTGGATCGACTGGCTGCCGGCGCGGGTCACCGCGGCGAGTTTTGCGGTGGCCGGCAATTTCGAGGATGCCGCCTACTGCTGGCGCACCCAGGCTGCGTCATGGAACCGCGGTGCCGAGGGTGTGGTGCTGGCGAGTGGTGCCGGCGCGCTGGGGGTGAAGCTCGGCGGCGTGCTGCGCGAGGACGGCATGCTCAACCAGCGCCCGGAGCTTGGCCTTGGCGAAGAGGCGAATGTTGAAGACCTGCGCGGCGTGGTCGGCCTGATCTGGCGCGCGCTGGTGCTGTGGCTGGTGCTGCTGTTTATTGTTTCTATTGCGAAGGCGGTGGGTTAACCCGCCTGATGCGGGGATCAAGCCCCCGCTTTTATTCCCAGCTCCGCCGCTCGTTCTTCAGATTCATTTCCGCCAGCCGGCGATATACCGCCAGCCGCCGTGGTGTGATCTGTCCTGCAGCCTGCGCTTCGGCAATGGCACAACCCGGTTCATTCAGGTGGCGGCAGTCGCGGAAGCGGCATTGCCCGATCAGCGGCCGGAATTCGATGAAGGCCGCGGCGAGTTCCTCCACGCCGAGGTGATGCACGCCGAAGGCCTGCACGCCGGGGGTGTCGATCAGCTCGCTGCGTTGATCAAGGTGGTAGAGCTTGGCGTGGGTGGTGGTGTGTTTGCCGGTGCCCAGCGAAGCCGATACTTCCTGGGTATGTGCCTCGGCCTGCGGCAGCAGGCTGTTGAGTATTGTTGACTTGCCCATGCCGGATTCGCCGACCAGCACGCTGCGTTCACCGGCGAGCCGCGGCGTCAGTGCGCTGACGCTGTCGCGTGCCGACAGCTGCAGCAGTTGCACACCGAGCGCGGTGTACGGCGTCAGCGCGGTCAGCGACTTCGCCGATTCGGGCAAATCCGACTTGTTGAGCACGATCAGCGGTTTGATGCCGGCAGCCACCAGCGCGGCGAGGCAGCAGTCGACCACTTCAAGGTCAAAGGACGGCAACGGCGCGACGACGATGACCGCCTGGGTGACGTTGGCGGCGATCAGTTTCTGTTTCCACTGGTCGGAGCGGTAGAGCAGGCTGCGCCGCGGCGCGCAGGCGGTGATCACGCCCTGGTCGCTGCCTTGCGCGGTGATGCTGACCTCGTCGCCGCAGGCGTAGTCATTGCGTTTGCCGCGGGTGACGCATTCGCGAGTGCCGCCATCGCCGCATTCGACCCGGAAGCTGCGGCCGTAGGCGGCGGTGATCAGGCCCTGCAGTGTGGGGTCAGAGTTCAAACAGCGCGTCGATCTTGGCGGCGCAGATGAAGTCGTTCTCGGACAGGCCGCCGATGGCGTGGGTGATGTACTCGACACGGCACTTGTTGTAACCGACGACGAGGTCGGGATGGTGGTCCTCGCGGTGCGAGATCCACGCGGTGGCGTTGACGAAGGCCATGGTGTCGTAATAGTCGGCGAAGTCGAAGGTCTTGCCGAGCTTGCCGTCCGCGAGTGCCCAGCCCTTCAGGCCCTTGAGCAGGCTTGCGCTTTCAGCTGGTGTCAGTGGCGCGACACCACCTTCGCAGGGTTTGCATTTTTTCTGGGCGAGTGTGCTCATGCCGGTTGTGCCGTGGGAGCCTGTTGCAGTTTCGCGATGCGCAGCATCGCCGGGGGATGTGAGTCGTAGAAGGCCGAGTGCAGCGGATCCGGCGTCAGTGTGGCGGCATTGTCCTTGTAGAGCTTGACCAGCGCCGAGACCAGATCGTTTGCCGGCGTGTGTGTCGCGGCAAAGGCGTCGGCCTCGAACTCATGCCGGCGCGAGTAGACCGCGCCCAGGGGCTGCAGCAGCAGGGTGAAGGCCGGCACGACGATGGTGAACAGCACCAGGGCCATCGCCGTCGAGGGTTCGGAAACGCCGAGCGCCGAGTAGAACCACGGCTGCTTCATCGCGACGCCGAGCAGCCACAGGAAACCGAGGCTGGCGGCAAACATCCAGATGATGCGCTTGATCACATGCTTCAGCTTGAAGTGGCCGAGTTCGTGGGCGAGCACGGCTTCGACTTCCTGCGGCTCGAGGCGGGAGAGCAGGGTGTCGAAAAACACGATGCGCTTGGATTTGCCGAAGCCGGTGAAAAAGGCATTGCCGTGGCTGGAGCGCAGCGAGCCGTTCATCACGAACAGGCCCTTGGCCTTGAAGCCGCAGCGCTCGAGCAGACGCTCGACCCGCTCTTTCAGCGAGTCGTTTTCCAGCGGTGCAAATTTGTTGAACAGCGGCATGATCACCGTCGGCGCAATCGCCTGCACAAACAGGCTGAAGGCAATCCAGGTCACCCAGGCGTAGAGCCACCACCATTCGCCCATACGCTCCATCAGCCACAGCACCGCGGCGACCAGCGGCAGGCCCAACGCGGCCGACAGCAGCAGGCCCTTCGCGAAGTCGATCCAGAACAGCGCCGGGGTCATCTTGTTGAAACCGAAGCGTTCCTCGATGACGAAGGTGCGGTAGAGGTTCAGCGGCAGGTCGGCCAGCGTCATCACCAGCATCACCGCTGCGATCAGCGCGAGGCCGCGGACGATGCCGGGCTCGAACCAGGTGGCGGTGGTTTCATGCAGCGCCTGCAGGCCGCCGCCGAAGGTCAGCGCCAGCGCGATCAGCAGTTCGAGGCCGATGCCGAGCATCGAAAAGCGCGTCTTGGCGCCGGTGTAGTCGGCGGCCTTCTGGTGCGCTTCGAGGGTGATCACGCCGGCAAACTGCGCCGGCACCGCGTCGCGGTGGGCGGCGACATGGGTGGCGTGGCGGACGGCCAGCCACAGGCGCAGTGCGCTGCCCAGCAGCAGGGCGATGATGAACAGGATGGCGAACAGTTGGGCGGGGTTTTGCATGGCGGTTCGGTGGATTGTGCGGATATGTACGGATAGGTGCAGGTGCGGGGGTCCGGACTGTGACAAAATGCGGGACCAAAAATTCAAGGGATCCATGCGGATTCCGAAAATCATTATGGCACAGGATCCCAACGCCCTGATCTGGATCGACATGGAGATGAGCGGCCTCGACCCCGAGGTCGAGCGCGTGCTCGAAATCGCCATCGTCATCACCGATGCCCAGCTCAATACCGTGGCTGAAGCGCCGGTATTCGTGATTCATCAGCCCGATTCGGTGCTGGATGCCATGGACAACTGGAACAAATCCACCCACGGCAAATCCGGTCTGACAGAAAGGGTCAAGGCGTCAAAGCTGTCGGAGGCGGATGTCGAGAAGCAGATGATCGACTTCCTGTCGGCCTATGTGCCTTCAGGGGTGTCGCCGATCTGCGGCAACTCGGTGCACCAGGACCGGCGTTTCCTGGTCAAGTACCTGCCCAGGCTCGACGCCTATTTCCATTACCGGATGATCGACGTCAGCACGATCAAGGAACTGGTGCGGCGCTGGAAGCCGGAGGTGATCGGCGGCATGGTCAAACATGGCAAGCACGAAGCGCTGGCCGACATCCACGAATCCATCGAGGAACTGCGCTATTACCGGGCGCAGGTGATGAAGATCTAAAACCCCGTCTTCAAAACGCCTGCGCCCGGCAGGTTTTTGAGACGGGTTTTGCGTAGCGTCAGTCCAGCTTCAGCTCGCCGTCGAAGGTCACGTCGAGCGCAATTCCGCCCACTTTCAGTGTCATCGCCACCGGCAGCGCCTCGCTGCCCTTGAGCTTGCCGTCTTCGATCGCCTTGCGCACGGCTTTTTCAATCGCCAGCTGCGAATTCACGCCGACGGTTTTCAGGAAGCGGCGGATGCTCATGTTCAGGGCTTCGTCGTTCATGGTGACTCCTCTGTGCGGGGTTTCAGTTCTTGTTCTTGCGTTGCTGTTCAACAACCTGCCGGATCAGGCCGGCAGTTGAAGCATCCGGCATTGCTGCCGACTCGCCGGACAGCGCGGGCAGCAGGCTGCCGGCGAGGCGTTTGCCGTGCTCGACACCGTACTGGTCGAAGGCGTTGATGTCGAGGATTGCGGCGGCTGCGGCGGTGCGGTGTTCATAAAGTGCGAGCAGCGCGCCGAGGCTGGCGGCATCGAGCCGCGGCAGCAGCAGCGTGGTGCTTGGCCGGTTGCCCGGCAAACTCTGGTGTGCGGCTGCCGCACCGGCGGCGCCGGTTTCGTCGGGACGTACGCCGCGCATCAGCAGCGAGGACTGGGCAAAGCAGTTGGCCAGCCGCATTGCATGGCTGCCTTCGTCGCCAGCCGCGGCTGCGGCGCAGGCGACAAACTCCACCGGCATCTCGTGTGTGCCCTGGTGCAGCCACTGGAAGCAGGCGTGCTGGGCTTCGGTGCCGCGGCCGCCCCACAGCGCGGCGCCGCTGGCATGGCGCAGCGGTTTCCCGCGGCGGTCGATGCGTTTGCCGAGGCTTTCCATCTCAAGCTGCTGCAGCCAGTCGGGCAGCAGGCCGAGGCCGGGTTCATAGGCGAACACCGCGCGCGACGAAGCGCCGAGAAAATTCACGTTCCAGACGTCGATCAGCGCCAGCAGCAGCGGCAGGTTGTTGGAAGCCACGGTGCCGGTGGCATGTGCATCCATCGCCGCCGCGCCATTCAGCAGTTCGTCGAAGCGCGCCGCGCCAATGGCAATCATCGCCGGCAGCCCCACCGCTGACCACAGCGAGTAACGGCCGCCAACCCAGTCCCACATCGGGAAAATGTGTTCGTCACTGATACCCATGGCGCGTGCGGCTTCGGGCACGGCAGTGACCGCGGCAAGCTGTGCCGCAGCCTGGTCACCGAGAGCCTGTGTCAGCCATTGGCGCGTGATGCCGGTGCTGCGCAGTGTTTCCTGGGTGGTGAAACTCTTGGACTGGATGATCACCAGCGTGCTGGCAGGGTCGAGTCCGGCCAGCAGCTGCTTCAGCGGCGCGCCCGGCGTGCTGGCGAAATGTACGCGAGGGCCGCTGCCGTCGGCCAGCGCGGCGGAAACCAGCGCCGGGCCCAGTGCCGAACCGCCGATGCCCAGGCTGACCACATCGCGCAGCGGACGGCCGCCGGCACCGTGTTTGCCGCTGCGCAGTCCGGCGCTGAATTCGCGCATGCGTTTCAGCGTGCGCTGCACATCGCGTGGTGCGGAAGCGGCTGCGCGCAGGGCGGTATGCAGTGCAGCGCGTTTTTCGGTGAAATTGACTTTTTTGCCGGCGAACTGTTCGGCAAGGCGTTCGCTGACGCCGCGTTCCGCAGCCAGTTCCAGCAGCAGTTGCAGCGTTGGGTCGTCGATGCGCTGCTTGGAAAAATCGGCAAACACGCCACAGGCGCTGCGCGAGAAACGTTCAAAGCGGCCGGGGTCGGCGGCAAACAGCCCGCGCAGCTGCAGGGTACGCCAGTGGCGGGCCTGCGCGGCCAGTGCGCGCCAGGCCGGCGAGCGGGACAGTGAGCTGCGGGTTTTGGGTATTGCGGGCTGCGGCATGACGCGATTCTACCTTGCGGAGGTTGTCACTGAGCTTGCCACTGAGCTTGCCACCGAGGCTGCCGCGGACGCAGGCCCGGATGGCGCGTTTACAATGAAGCCCTTGTTTAAAGTCTGCTGATTTCAGGAGTGTGACCATGCTTGGCGCACTGACCACGCTGCTGGTGTTCCAGCTGCTCGGCGAAGTGATCGTGCAGTTCGGCGGTTGGCCGATACCGGGGCCGGTGATCGGCCTGCTGCTGCTGTTTTTCACGCTGGTGCTGCGCGGTGCGCTGGCCGAACCCCTGCGCGACACCGCCAACGGCATCCTGCAGCACCTGTCGCTGCTGTTCGTGCCCGCCGGTGTCGGCGTGATGGTGCATTTCTCACGGGTCTCGGGCGAATGGCTGCCGATCCTCGCCGCGACCATCGTCAGCACCGCGCTGGCGATGGGTGTCAGCGCGCTGGTGATGCAGTGGATGATCAGGAGGCGCAAGCAGGGTCACGGGCGCAGCGGCGACGGGGAAGGGGGCGGCGCATGACCCCGCGCATCAGCGATGTCTGGGTCTATCTTTCAACGACGCCGCTGCTCGGCCTGACGATGACCCTGCTCGCCTATCAGGCGGCGTATTGGGTGTATCAACGCGCGGGATTCAATCCGCTGCTCAATCCCGTGCTGCTCGCGGTGGCGATGCTGGTCACCGCACTGCATTTCACCGGTACGCCCTATGCGACCTATTTCGACGGCGCGCAGTTCGTGCACTTCCTGCTCGGCCCGGCGACGGTGGCGCTGGCGGTGCCGCTGTACCTGCAGTTCGGCCGGCTGAAGACACTGGCCTTTCCCTTGCTGGTGGCGCTGCTCGCCGGATCGGTGACGGCGATTGTGTCGGCGGTGGGTGTGGCCTGGCTGCTCGGCGCGAGTTCGTCGACACTGCTGTCGCTGGCGCCGAAGTCGGTGACCACGCCGATTGCGATGGGCATCGCCGAGAAACTCGGCGGCATTCCTTCGCTGACCGCGGTGCTGGTGATGTTCACCGGTGTCAGTGGCGCGGTGATGGCCAAGTATGTGCTCGATGGCCTGCGCATCACGGATCACGGTGTGCGCGGGTTTGCCGCGGGCCTGTCGGCGCACGGCATCGGCACTGCGCGCGCCTTCCAGGTCAGCGAACAGGCGGGGGCTTTCGCCGGGCTGGGCATGGGCCTCAACGGACTGGTCACGGCGCTGCTGGTGCCGCTGCTGCTGGTGATCTGGCGGTGGTTCGCATGAGCACGGTGGCGCAGTCGCTGACGCGCGCCTTTGCCGCGCTGTTCGAGCCGCGCATCCTCGGCCTGCTGTTGCTGCCGCCGCTGGGCAGCCTGCTGCTGTGGGTGGTGCTCGGCTGGCTGTTCTGGGATGCCTGGACCGGCATGGTGCGCGGCGCGCTGGGCCTGACCACGGTCGCGGGCTGGCTCGCCGACTGGAATGCGCTGTGGGTGATTGATTACACCGCCGTAATCGCGGTGCTGGTGGCGATCCTGCCGGCGATGCTGGTCACTGCACTGCTGGTGACCGAGATCGTGGCGATGCCGGTGATCGTGCGCTGGGTCGCGGAACGTTATTACCCGGAGCTGCGGCGTGCCGCCGGCGGCAGTGTTGCCGGCAGCATCGGCAATGCGCTGATTGCAGTCACGGTATTCATGCTGCTGTGGATACTGACGTTGCCGCTGTGGCTGACCGGCATCGGCGCCTTTGTCGCGCCGCTGCTCAACTCGGCCTGGCTCAATCAGCGCCTGTTCCGTTATGACGCGCTGGCCGACCACGCCACGCAGGAGGAGATGGCGCAGATCACTGCCACCGAACGCGGCCCGCTGTTTGTGCTGGGTGCAGCGCTGTCGCTGCTGCTGTATGTGCCGGTGCTCAACCTCGCGGTGCCGGTGCTGTCGGGACTTGCATTTACCCACTTTTGTCTGGGACGGCTGGCTGCGCGGCGTGCGGCGGTCTCCTGAGTCTGGCGCTATTGGTATGATCAGGGCATGCGCGACCCTCACGCGCCACGGGATTGCCGGAAACAGATTGCCGAAACCTGATTGCAGAAACTTAAGCCCTTCGCAACGGTCTCTTGGATTGTTCACGCCCTGATCATCAACTGTTAACGAAAGGATCCGCCATGGCCAAAGCCGCCACGCCCGTCGAAGTTTCCAAGGAACAGCTGGTCCAGGATTTCAAGGTCCTGGTCGCTGATGCCGAAGCCCTGTTGAAAGCCACCGCCAGCCAGAGCGGCGAAGCGGTCACCGCGATGCGCGCGCGTGTCGGCGAGTCGCTGGCCGTGGCCAAGGACAAGCTGACCGAAGTCGAACGCGTCGCGCTGGACAAGGCCAAGGCCGCAGCGGTGGCGACCGATGAATACGTGCACGAAAAACCCTGGCATGCCGTGGGCATTGCCGCCGGTGTCGGCCTGATCATCGGCCTGCTGATCGGCCGCCGCTGAGCACGATGGCTGAAACCCGCGAGCCGGATGCCGGCGGACTGCTGGCCTCGGTCAAGTCGATGGCGGCGAACCTGCTCGCCATCGCGCAGACAAGGCTTGAGCTGCTGGCCACCGATGTGGCCGAGGAGCGCGAGCGCCTGACCGCGCTGCTGGTGCTGGTGCTGCTCGCGCTGTTCAGCTTTGGTGTCGGCGTGGTGCTGCTGGCGCTGCTGATCGTGATTGCGCTGTGGGAATCCAACCGTCTGGTCGCGCTGGGCGGACTGATCGGTTTTTTCCTGCTGGTTGGTGCACTGTTCGGCTGGCTGGCGCTGAACAAGCTGCGTACCGCGCCGCGCATGTTTGATGCAAGCATCAGCGAACTGCAGAAGGACCGCGACCAGCTGGAGGCCAAACCTTGACCGGCCGCAGTGATGCGGTGGCGCGGCGCCGCGCGCAGTTGCTGGCGACGGTGGCCGCGCAACGCAGCGCATTGGCTGCGCAGTGGCAGGGCGTGCAGCCGGTGCTGAACATCGCCGATCGCGGCGTGTCGCTGGTGCGCAGCGTCGCGCGCCATCCGCTGCTGGTGGTGGCTGCAGCGGCGGCGCTGGTGGTGTGGCGTCCGCGCCGCGCGCTGCAGTGGCTCCAGTACGGCGTGATGGGCTGGCAGCTGGTGCGCCGCTTCAGTGCTGAAAACTCAAAAAATATCCAATAAAAACAATGACTTACGGTATATCCTCACTCACGCGGTGAGTGCCGGGTAGTCGGTGTAGCCGACCGGTCCCGGTGAGTAGAAGGTGGCCGGATTCGCCGCGTTGAGCGGTGCACCGCGACGGAAACGTTCCGGCAGATCGGGGTTGGCGAGGAAGGGCACGCCGAAGGCGACAGCATCAACCTGACCTTCAGCGATGACTTTCTGTGCTTCGTCCGCGCCATAACCCATGTTGGTGATCAGCACACCCTTGAAGTTCGCCCGCGCCGGCGTCAGCACGTCGCCCTTCTGCTGCTGGAAAAAATCACCGCGCATCACGTGCAGGTAGGCGAGGTTGTAGCGGTTGAGCATCTGCGCCACTGCGGCGATCAACGCGGCCGGATCACTGTCGATCATGCTGTTGTAGCTGTTCAGCGGTGACAGGCGCACGCCGACACGATCGCTGCCCCAGACTTCGCACACCGCCTCGACCACTTCGCAGAGCAGCCGCGCGCGGTTTTCGATGGGGCCGCCGTAGGGGCCGCTGCGCTTGTTGGCGCCGTCTCGCAGGAATTCGTCGAGCAGGTAGCCGTTGGCGCCATGTACTTCAACGCCGTCGAAACCGGCGGCTTTGGCGTTTTCCGCAGCTTTGCGGAAGCCGGCGACAATGCCCGGCAGTTCGTCGTCGCGCAGTTCGCGCGGCAGGACATAGGGTTTTTTGCCTTCCGGCGTGTGTACTTCGTCGCCGGTGATCGGAATCGCGCTCGGCGCCACCGGTTGCGCGCCATTGTTGAGCAGCGGGTGGCAGGCGCGGCCGCCGTGCCAGATCTGCAGGAAGATGCGGCCGCCTTTGGCGTGCACCGCGTCGGTGACTTTTTTCCAGCCGGCCACCTGGGCCTCAGAGTAGATGCCGGGTTCCATCCAGAACGAGGAATTGCCTTCGATCGCCATCGTCGCTTCGGCGATGATCAGGCCGGCGCTGGCACGCTGCGCATAGTATTCGGCCATGATGGCGGTGGGGACATGGTCGGCGTCGGCGCGGCAGCGCGTCAGCGGCGCCATGAAAATGCGGTTGGGCGCGGTGATGGCGCCGAAACGGATCGGACTGTGCAGGTCGGGCATGGGATTCTCCGGAAGGATCGTTGCAAATTCCGGAAAAGATCAGGGCGCCGGCCGGATTTGCAAGTCCGGTGCGGCGCCCTGTCGTGGACAGCAGTGGCTCGGCAGCTGGCTTACTTGATCAGAGCCTGCATCACCAGCGATTTCATCAGCGCGCGGTAGTACAGCCGCGGTTCGCCCGGCGTGTGTGCCATGTACACCACCACCAGTTCTTCCTTCGGGTCGACCCAGAACATGGTGCCGTTGGCGCCGCCCCAGTTGTAGTCGCCGGTGGTGCCGGTGACCGCGGATTCACCTGCCGCGGTGCGCACAGCCATGCTCAGGCCGAAACCGTAGCCGGCGCGTGAAGGGTCGGTTGCCGCGACGCGGTTGTCGATGGCCGTGCCGAGATGGTCGGCGGTCATGTATTCGACGGTGGTCTTGCCGAGGATGCGGTTATCACCGAGGCTGCCCTTGTTGAGCAGCATCTGCGCAAAACGCAGGTAGTCGCCGGCGGTGCCCGCGGCGCAGGCACCGCCACAGTCAAAGCGCGGTGCCGGCCCGGAGTGCACGGTCACCGATTGCGGGCGGCCGGTGTCGGGATTGACCGGCAGGGCCTTGGCGTAACGGTGCATTTTTTCCTTCGGGATGCTGAACGCGGTGTCGTTCATGCCCAGCGGCTTCCAGATGCGCTCGGCAAGGATGTCGCCCAGCCGCTGGCCGGTGATGCGTTCGAGCAGGATGCCGAGCACGTCGATCGACACGCTGTATTCCCAAACGGTGCCGGGATGGTGCACCAGCGGCAGGCCGGCAATCTGGTTGATGAATTCGTCGGCGCTCATTTTCAGCGCGGTGGTGGTGGATGAGGCCGGGTGCAGCGCGTGCAGCGGGCTTGCACCGCGTGCGCCGTAGGTGAGGCCCGCGGTGTGGCGCATCAGGTCCTGCACCACCATCTGCCGTTTGGCCGGCACGCGCTCGATCACCGGCTTGCCGTCGGCGCCGGTTTTCACCACGCCGACATCCATCTTCGCCAGCTCCGGAATGTGCTTGCCGACCGGATCACCGATCAGCAGCCGGCCTTCCTCGTACAACGACATCGCGCCGACCGCGGCCATCGGCTTGGTCATCGAAGCCAGGCTGAAGATGGTGTCGGTGGTCATGCGCACGTTGTTCTGCTTGTCGCGCCAGCCGAAGGCTTCGTAATAGACCAGCCGTCCCTTGCGTGCGACGGCTACCACCATGCCCGGCAGGTGGTTTTTCTCGATGTGTGCGTTGATCACCGGGCCGATGCGCGCGAGGCGCTCGGAGGACATGCCGACCGATTCAGGACGCGATCGCGGCAGCGGATCGTCGGCGAGGACGTGTGGCGTGTACAGCGAACAGGCGAGCGCGACGGGCGCCAGCAGCAGCGCGGCAGTGGATTTCATTATTGTTCTCCTCCCAAGTGGAGGAAGCAGGTTACGCCCGGGACGGTGGGGCGTAAAGCGCTGCCGCAGTTTGGTTATGATCGCTGCATAACAGCCTGAAAAAGGAGGGGAGATCATCATGCGGTCCTTGCTTTTATCCTTGTCTGCATCGAGGTTTGAGCCATTGCGCCGGCTGCTGCTGGCCACGCTGCTGTCCGCGGTGGCAGTTGCGGCCGGTGGTTGTGCCGGCACCGCTACGCAGTCCGCGGGCACAGCGCCCAGGAACATCATCATCCTGTTTGCCGACGGCACGGCGCCGGTGCAATGGGATTTCGGCAAACGCTCCAGCGCGATCCTGCGCGGGCAGACTTTCGCCACCACTGACGTGGTATTCCGTGAGGGTTCGCTGGGCCTGCTGTCGACGCAGCCCCATGGACCCTATGTCACCGACTCCGCGGCTGCGGCCTCGGCGATGTCCACCGGCCACAAGGTCGAGAACGGCGCGGTATCGATCACGCCGGACGGCAAGGCGCAGACCACGCTGATGCAGGCGGCGAAGGCCGCGGGCAAGCGCATCGGGCTGGTGACCTCGGCGACGGTGTATGACGCGACACCCGCCGCGTTTTCGATCAATGCCCGGTCACGGCGTGATTCGCAGCCGCTGGTCGATCAGTACGCGACCCTGCGCCCGGATGTGCTGATGGGCGGCGGCGCCGATTATTTCCTGCCGTCGACAGCACCCGGCGGCAAGCGCAAGGACGGCCGCGACGTGATCGCCGAATTCCGTGCCGGCGGCCATGCCATCGCGCGCAACAGCGCGGAACTGAAGGCGGCAACCGGCCCGCGGCTGCTCGGACTGTTCGCGCTCGAGGACATGGATTTCGAGCTCGACCGTGATCCTGCCGTCGAGCCATCGACCGCGGAAATGACGGCAGCGGCGCTGCGCGCGCTGGCGCAGGACAGCCCGAAAGGTTTTGTGCTGCTGGTGGAAAACGAGAACACCGACACCGCCAGCCACGCCAATGACGCGCCGTCGCTGATGCGCGCGCTGTGGGCTTTTGATGACGCGGTGAAGGTGGCGCTGGAATTCCAGAGACGCAACCCGGATACCCTGGTCATCGTTACCGGCGACCACGAGACCGGCGGCTTTTCACCAACCTATGCGCAGAAGGATCTGGGCTCGGCCGGCAGCGGTAACCGCTTCTATGCCGGCGACGAGCAGTTCCGTATGCTCGAACGCGTCAGCATGTCGCTGGGCATGTTGCGCGAGAAACTCGGACGCAAGCCCGATGCCGCGGTTCTCGATGCTTTGCTGGAAAAGCACTTTCCCGGATTCCGTTTTGATGACGACCTGCGCGCGCTGCTGCTCGGTGGCAAGCCGCTGGACCGCAATTTCACCTATATCCCGCACAACCTCGTCGGACGCATGATTTCGCGCCAGACCGGTTTTTACTGGGGCACTTCAGGCCACACCTCGGAGCCGGTCGCGGTTGGTGCCATCGGTCCCGGCGCTGAACTGTTCCGCGGTTATCAGGACAACACCGATTTCGGAAAACATCTGCACCGCCTGATCGGACGCTGAGCGCGACCGGGCCGCAGTTCCGGTTTTAATACTGCTCGAAGTATTCGACCGGACGCACTTCAACCGCCCAGCCGACGTGGCCGCCGATCAGTGCGGCCGGGTGTTTGGCGGCGATGCGCAGTGCGTCGTCCATGTCATCGGCTTCGATGATGAAAAAGCCGCCGACCTGTTCCTTGGTTTCGGCAAAGGGGCCGTCGGTGATTGAAGGCTTGCCGCTGCCCGGCCGCAGCGTGCGGGTGGCGTCAAGTTCACCAAGCGAGGCCTGCAGACGCAGCGCGCCGCTGGCGCGCAGGGCTGCGTCATGCGCGGGACACTGGCTGACCAGGGCCTGCAGTGCGTCCGGCGGCAGCGCGGCGAATTTTTCGGTGTCGTAATAGGCGAGGCAGAGGAATTTCATCGCGATTCTTTCAATCTGTTTAGTCGCTGTGATTCAGCCGCCGGAGAGGGCCTGGGCGATGATGACTTCATCGCTGTCCCGGAGCGCACGCGCGAGGTCATGCTCCTGTGTGCCGTTGATGAAGATGCGGATGTGGCGGCGGATGCGGCCCTGCTCATCGACCATGCGGAAGCGGATGCCGGGATAACGGCTTTCGAGGTCGTCGAGCAGCAGGGCCAGTGTTGCGCCCTGCGCTTCGGCCTGGCCGGACTCGGTGTAGGAGCGCAGCGCGCTGGGGATCATGACTTGCATGAGATCACCCGCATGACCTTCATGCGAAGACCGCGGTTTCGACGGCGTAGATTTCCGGCAGGTTGCGCACGATGCAGCTCCAGCGTTGGCCTGCTTTTTTGTCGGTGCTGCGGCTTGCCCACAGTTCGCCGCTGGTGGTGCCGAAGTAGAGACCGACATCGTCCTGCGTGTCACAGCACATCGCCTGGCGTTTTACGGTCCACCAGGCCTGCTGCCTGGGCATGCCGGCATCGAGGCGCTGCCAGGTCTTGCCGCCGTTCCTGGTGCCGTAAACCGCGGGTTTGCCACCGGGGCTGGTGCGCGGCCACACGCCGCTGCCGTCCATCGGGAACACCCAGGCACGGTTGTCGTCGCGCGGATGCACCACCAGCGGGAAGCCGATGTCGCCGACGGATTTGGGCATGGCTTTGCCGATACGCACCCAGGTATCCGAAGGACGGTCGAGGCGGTAGATGCCGCAGTGATTCTGCTGGTAGATGCGGTCGGGGTTGGACGGGCAGATGCGCAGGCAGTGCGGGTCGTGGAAGGTCGGCTGCAGCGGATCAAAGCCGAAGCCTTCGACGACATCGAGGCCCTTGATCAGCGTTTTCCAGCTCTGGCCGCCGTCGGTGGATTCGTGCACACCGCCGCCGGACATGCCGATGTAGAGGTGGCGCGCATCACGCGGGTCGACAATGATCGAGTGCAGTTTGGGGCCGTCGGGTGTGCCGTCCTGCGCCGTGCCCATCCACTCGCGGAATTTCGGGTCGTCGTTGATGATCGAGTACGGTTTCCAGTTCACGCCGCCGTCGGTGGAGCGGAACAGGCCCTGCGGGCTGGTGCCGGCATACCAGACATCCGGTTCGGAAGCCGGGCCGGGCGTGAGCCAGAAGGTGTGGTCCACCGAACGTCCGCTGCCGTCGGCGGCCTTGGCGAAGGCCGGTGGCTGTGCAGCCTCCTTCCAGTTGCGGCCGCGGTCGGTGGAACGGAACACCGTCGGCCCGAGGTGGCCGGTCTTGGCGGCGGCAAGCAGCGTGCGGCCGTCGCGCGGATCGAGCACCAGGTGGCTGATGACATGGCCGAGGAAATGCGGGCCGTCGATTTTCCAGGTCTTGCGCTGCGCATCGCCATGGATCAGCCAGGCGCCCTTGCGGGTGGCGACCAGCACCGTGGTGTTGTGCGGCTTGCGTGCGGCGGTTTTCTTCTTTCGGACTGCGGGCATGGTGTTCTCCTCGGTTTGTGTCGGGTCAGGCCTGGACCAATACCTTGAAGCCGCCCCAGAACATGCGTTTGGCATCGAAGGGCATGTTGCCGGGGTCGCACATCGCGGCCATGCGCGGATCCTTGAACACCCTGGCGTTGACGCGGTCGCGGTGGGCGCGGGACTTGTAGACGATGTACGCAAAGACCACGGTTTCGTCTTTTTTCAGCTTCACGCTTTGCGGGAAGGACGTGAGCTTTCCGGGCTTCACGTCATCGGCGACACACTCGACATAGTCCAGCGCGCCGTGCTCACGCCATATTTTTCCGGCCTTGCGCGCGATCTTGCGATAGTCCTCGACCTTCTTTTTTGGTACCGGCAGCACGAATCCATCGACATAGGGCATGGTGTTCTCCTTGATGGGTTTGAATCGGACCGGTCAGGCGCCGGCCTTGCGTTGTTGTTCCGCGGCTACGGTTTCCCGGATCGGCCGCACCGGGCGCACCTCGATGCTGCCGACCGTTGCCGGCGGAATGCCGGCGGCGATGCGGATGGCCTCATCGAGGTCGGCGGCCTCGATCATGTAAAAACCGGCAAGCTGTTCCTTGGTTTCGGCAAAGGGGCCGTCGGTGACGGCGACCTTGCCGTCGCGGATGCGCACCGTGGTCGCGGTCTGCACCGGCTGGAGCGCTTCCGAGGCAATACATTTGCCGCTGGCGCGGATCGAGGCGTCGTAAGCAACGCAGTCCTCGTCGGCCAGTTCCGGCAGGCGTTTTTCGTCGAGATAGACCAGGCAGAGGTATTTCATGACGGGCTCTGAGGGGGGTTAACCGCGCCGCGCCGCTTCGATCACGGCGATGTCAATTTTATGCATGGTCATCATCGCATCAAAGGCGCGCTTGGCGGCGGCGGGGTCGGGATCGATGATCGCTTCGGTGAGGGCCAGCGGTGTGATCTGCCAAGACAAGCCCCATTTATCCTTGCACCAGCCGCAGGCGCTCTCGCTGCCGCCGTTGCCGACGATCGCGTTCCAGTAGCGGTCTGTTTCGGCCTGGTCAGCGGTTGCGACCTGAAACGAGAACGCCTCGCTGTGTTTGAATGCCGGTCCGCCGTTGAGCCCGAGGCAGGGGATGCCCATGACGGTGAACAGGACCGTCAGCACATCACCCTGCCTGCCGGACGGAAAGTCCCCCGGTGCACGATGCACGGCGTCCACGGAAGAGTTTGGAAAGGTTTCCGCGTAAAACCGCGCCGCGTTCTCGGCGTCTCCGTCAAACCAGAGGCAAATCGTGTTCTTTGCCGTGTTTTTCATCAGCCATCTCCGTCATTGATCGGTTACGTGCCTGAAACCGGCATCAAGCACTTTTTGAGTGGCGGCATCCTCGGCGACCGGGCGCACTTCAACACAGCCCTTCGCCGCTCCGGGAATGCGCGCGGCAATCCGTATCGCCTCGTTGAGGTCGCGCGCCTCGATCAGGAAGTAACCGCCGAGTTGTTCCTTGGTTTCGACCCATGGCCCGTCGGTGGCCGTGATCCTGCCGTTCCTGAGGCGGACCGTGGTGGCTTCCGCGGGAGGCAGCAGCCTGTTGCAGCTGATGAAGTGGCCGCTACGGGAGATGTCGGCGGTGAATTTGACGTACTCGTCGTAATGTCCGGCCGCTTCTTCGGGGGACATCTGTTCCATGACTTTTTCGGCGCAGATCAGGCACAGGAATTTCATCGGATTCTCCGTTTCAGCCGCAGGCTTTTTTGAAGTTGGCCTCGATTTCGGCCGGGGTCAGATCCTGCTGGTGGGTGGCGATCGACCAGCTGTGGCCCCAGGGATCGGTGAGTACGCCGTAACGGTCGCCCCAGAACATGTCGGCGGGCGGCATCACTGCAGTGGCACCCGCAGCGACCGCGCGAGCGTAGAAGGCGTCGGTGTCCGGCACATAAAGATGGATGGTTACCGGTGACCCTTTCAGCGTTTTCGGGCTGATTGCGCCGCAGTGCGGCATTTCGTCGGTGAACATCACCGGCGAACCGGCAATGATCAGCATCGCATGGATCAGTTTGCCGTCGGGACCGGGCAGTCTGATGGTTTCCACCGCGTCAAAGGCCTTCTTGTAGAACTCGAGGGCTTCAACAGCGCCGGCGCAGACCAGATGTGGCGTGACAGTGTGCATGCCTGCGGGCAGATAGTGCGGGGTGCTCATTTTTGATCTCCAATACCGATGGCGCGGAATTTTTCGATGGTCGGGCTGGGCTCGAAATCCTCGAGCTCGAAGAATTCGCGGACTTCGATTTCAGCGTCGAGGCCCCTGCCCGCGGGGTTCGGGAAACGCTTGGTCCATTCGATCGCTTCCTGCAGCGATTTGACCTTGATGATGGTGTAGCCGGCGATCAGCTCCTTGGTTTCGGCGAAAGGGCCGTCGATATAAGTTCGCTTTTCACCCGACTGTTTGTCGCCCGAATAACGGATGCGCCAGCCTTTTGAGCTGGGTTTCAGGCCCGAGCCGTCCACCAGCACGCCGGCTTTGGCGAGTTCGGCGTGGTAGCTCTGCATGTCCTGCAGCAGTTCTTCGGTGGGCATCACCCCGGCCTCGGAGTCTGCTGTCGCTTTGACGATGATCATATAGCGCATTTTATAACCCTTTGTTTTTAAACATAATTTTATTGACCATCGATTTCGCTATCGATGGTGCTCATACACTGGTCGAATGGCGGAACGCCATTTCGACAGTCCCCGAAAAATTTTTTCTGCTCAGCCGGCCAGTGCGGCGAGTCGGCGTTCGAGGAAGCGGCGTTCGGGTTCCTGGCGGGTCAGTGCCAGCGCGCGTTGGTAGGCGCTGCGCGCTTCGTCCCGGCGCCCGAGGCGGCGGCAGAAATCGGCGCGTGCGGCATGTGCCAGCCGGTACCCGGCGAGTTCGCCGCGCTCGAGCAGCGCATCGACCAAAACGAGCCCGGCTTCGGGGCCGTCGCGCATCGCCACCGCCACCGCGCGGTTCAGTTCGACCACCGGCGAGGGTTCGATGCGCAGCAGCAGGTCGTAGAGCCCGGTGATCTGTGCCCAGTCGGTATCAGCGGCCGTCGCAGCTTCCGCATGCACTGCGGAAATTGCCGCCTGCAGGGCATAGGGGCCGACGCGGCGCGTGGCGAGTGCGCGTTCAACCAGCGCGGTGCCTTCGGTGATCAGGCTGCGATCCCAGAGGCTGCGGTCCTGGTCTTCGAGCAGCACCAGGTCGCCATCGGCATTGCTGCGCGCGGCGCGCCGTGATTCATGCAACAGCATCAGCGCGAGCAGCGCCATGGCCTCCGGTTCCGGCAGCAGCCCGGCCAGCAGGCGCGCGAGGCGAATGGCCTCGCCGGACAAGTCGTGGCGGGTCAGCGTGGCGCCGGAGGAGGCGGCGTAACCTTCATTGAACACCAGGTAGATCACGCGCAGCACGCTGTCCAGGCGCTGCGGCAGCTCGGCGGGTTCCGGCACCTGGTACGGGATCTTCGCGTCACGGATCTTGTTCTTGGCACGCACGATGCGCTGCGCCAGCGTTGGCGCGCTGCTGAGGAAGGCGCGGGCGATTTCCTCGGTGGTAAGTCCGCAGACTTCGCGCAGCGTCAGCGCGACCTGGGCATCCGGGTGCAGCGCGGGGTGGCAGCAGGTGAAGATCAGGCGCAGCCGGTCGTCGCCGATGTCCTCGGCTTCGGGGTCTTCCGGCGCAGGGATATTTTCCGCGGCTTCATCGTCCAGCGCTTCGATGCGTGACTGGCGGCGCATCTGGTCGATGGCCTTGAAGCGTCCCGCGGATACCAGCCAGGCCCGCGGGTTGGCGGGAATGCCCTCGCGCGGCCACTGTTCCAGTGCGGCACGGAAGGCTTCGTGCAGCGCCTCTTCGGCGGCATCAAAATCACCCAGCAGGCGCACCAGCGTCGCGAACACGCGGCGTGATTCGGCCCGGTAGACCGCATCTACCGTCGCGTGCATTCCAGTATCCCGTTGCTCTTCCATCAGACTGCCACGGCATGCGGGCCACTGGGCTTTACCGGGCGCACTGCCGTCGTTGCTATTCCGGCTTGATGCCGGCTTCGGCAACGACTTTTCGCCAGCGCGCGAGTTCGCTGCGGATCATCTCGGCCATTTCCTGCGGCGTGGTTGAAGTCGGCACCATGCCGATGCTCTCCAGATGCTTGACCACGCCGGGATCCTCGACCGCGCGTTTCATCTCGGCATTGATTTTGCGCACCACATGCGCCGGCGTCCCGGCCGGTCCGAGGAAGCCATACCAGGTGGTGTTGTTGAAGCCGGGATAGGTTTCGGCAATGGCCGGGATGTCGGGCAGCGCTTTCAGCCGCGTCGGATGGCCGATCGCAATGGCGCGTGCCTTGCCGGTGGCCATGTGCGGCTGCCAGGGTGCGGCACCGCCGAAGATCGCCTGCACGCGGCCGGCGAGCAGGTCGGCGGTAGCGGCGCCACCACCTTTGTACGGCACATGGGTGAATTTTGCGCCGGTCAGCGAGGTCAGCAATTCCATGCCAAGGTGGTTGGGCGTGCCGGTGCCGGGTGATGCGAAATTGATCTTGCCCGGCTGTGCCTTGGCGAGATCCACCAGTTCACGCACGTTTTTCGCCGGCACCGAAGGATGCACCACGATCAGGAAGGGCACATAGACGCCAACACCGATCGGCGTGAAGTCCTTCACCGGGTCGTAGGCGAGTTTGCTGCCGAAGGCGGCGCTGACCACCAGTCCGCCCGAGGTGCCCAGCACCAGGGTGTAGCCGTCGGGTGTGGCCTTGGCGGCGAGGCCGTGGCCCAGCGTCGAGCCCGCGCCGGGACGGTTGTCGATGACGAACGTGGTATTCAGTTTTTCAGCGAACCAGGTGCTGAATGCGCGTGCCGTCGGATCCGTGGTGCCGCCGGGCGGATAGGGCACGATGATGCGCACCGGCTTGGTCGGGTAGGCGGGCTCGGCGGCCAGTGCCGCGGGCGTGGTTGCGGCAAGCGTAAGGGCAGATGCGCAAAGCAGTTGGCGCAGCATGGGTACTCCTCCTGGGTCCTTGTTTATGAGTGATTGTGGACCAGCGATCAATTCTAGGAGCAAAGCGCTGTTTAGCCAATCTCGCCGCGGTCAAATCCTGCCGTGTGGTTGTTTTTTCCCGGATCGTTTGCCTGTCCTCGCGGCGGACAGCTTGCGCAGGCGTTCAACGAACGCTTCGCCAAACGGGCGCAGCACATGATTGCGGTGCAGGCTGACCAGCGACATCGAAGCGGGAAACAGATGTGATGAGGGCACGATCTGTATGTCCCTGTCCTTTCTCGGGTCGACAGCCATGGTCTGCAGCACGGCCACCCCTACGCCGGCCGCGACATAGGATTTGATGACGTTGGCGTCGCTGCCGCGAACGGCGATGCGGGGTTTCAGGCCCAGCCGCTGGAATTCATGCTGTACGACCCAGCCGGAGTTGTAGATTTCATCATAGGCAACCAGCGGGTAACGCGACAGTTCGCGCAGGCTGATCCGCCTTGATTTCAGCAGCGGGTGCCCCCGCGGCACCACTACGCAGCGTTCGAAGGCAAAGGCCTCGAAGGTAACGATGTCACGCGGTATGGCCGAGGGCAATGTCGATACGCCGATATCGACCTCCCCTTCAATCACCCATTGCAGGATGTCCTTGGGGCTGCCCTGGCGCAGCACGATCTCGACCCCGGGATGATCCGCCAGAAAGGCGCGGATCACGCCGACCAGGGAATAGCTGGCGTGGATATGCGTCGTGCCGATGCGCAGGGTGCCTTCGACCCCGGTTTGCAGGCTGTCCCGCAGCCCGGCAATGGTGCGGGTGTCATGCACCACGCGCCGTGCGAGCTCCACTGCCCGGCGTCCGGCGTCGGTAAGGTCGACCAGCCGGTTTCCGGTGCGCACGAACAGATCGGTGCCGATTTCTGATTCGAGTGCGCGTGCCAATTTGCTGACGCCGGGTTGTGTGGTGTGCAAGGCCCTGGCCGTGAGTGAAACGCTGAAATCGTGGTCGACCAGGGCGATCAGGTAACGCAGCTGCTTGAGTGTCATGGATGCTTTACGGCCTTTTTCACTATTCGATCAATCGAAAGTATCGGGATTAAATATTTATTTTACAGAATGATATGCCGCGCCCAGAATGATTGGCACAAAAACCGCGCAGACCGGGATCGGACTGCAACGGTAAACCGGAGGAGGGCGTTTGATGGCGGTGTCGGCAGTTTCATCCCCGCGGCAGGGTGAATGGTGGCATGGCGCGCACCGCGTGCTGTTGTTGAACCTGCGCGAGGGTGACGAGCCCAGGGTCAATGCCGAAGAGCTGGTGCAGTCGGCCCGGGCCTTTCGCGCCACCGCGTTCTGCATCAGCGGCGGCGGCATCGTCGCGTTCTACCAGACGCGCATCGCCGGCCATCGCCTGTCGAGCGGGCTGCAAGGACGCGATCTGCTGGCCGAGATCATTCCTGTGGCCCATCGCGAAGGCATGCGCGTGCTGGCGCGCATTGATCCGAGCTGCGCACCGAAAACGCTGGCTGAATCCAATCCCGAATGGTTCGCGCGCGACCGTGAAGGCCGTTTCTGCGAAGTCAGTGAGCATTATGTGACCTGCCCCAACGCCGACTATTACCGGGTGCGGATGGTCGAGGTGGTGCGCGAAATCCTTTCTGTTTACGGTGCCGATGGCATCTGGAACAACCAGGGCAAGTTCGCGGCCTGGGACACCGGCGCCTGCTACTGCGATACCTGCCAGACCATGTTCCGCGGCGAGACCGGCGAGGGCATTCCCGAGGAAAACTGGGATGATCCGTTATGGCGGCGCTACAACGAATGGCGCTACCGGCGCATTGCCGACTGGGTTGCCCTGATGCATCGCGAAATTCATGCCGTAAAGCGCGACGCGGTATTCATCGCGGCCGTGCAGCTGATGGAATCGCTGGAGACGATACGGCCTGGCGGCTGGGACATTGATTACTGGCTGGAGCACCAGGACATACCGACCTTCGAATGCCAGCGCCGTCATACCGCGCCGTGGTGGCCCGGCATCCAGGCCAAGTATCTGGCAACGCTGGCGCCGGACAAGCCGCGCTGGATGACGGTCAGCTATTTCTATCCCTGGTGGCGTCTGTACGCCGCGCCCGTGGCCGAGAACCGGCCGTGGATCGCGCAGCAGGCCGCCAATGGGGTCAGTCCCTGGCTGCACATCAACGGCGGGTATTCCGATCTGTTCGACCGGCGCAGCCTGCCGGCGATGCAGGACGTGTTCCAGCGGCTAGAGCGATGGCAGGGTTATTTCGACGGCGCCCGCTCGCAGGCCAGGGTGTTGCTTATTCTGTCGCGCCATACCCAGGACAATTATGGCCGCGACAAACCCCATGCCCGTTACCTCGATTTCATCCGCGGCTGGTATTGCGCATTGCAGGAAGCCCATATTCCCTTTGATGTGATGTCGGACAAGCTGATCACGGCGGACCGCCTGTCGCGCTACGGCGCGGTGATCGTTTCCAATCTCGCCTGCGTGGATGACGCGCTGGAGGGTGTCTTGCAGGGCTTTGTTGCCGGGGGCGGCGGGCTGGTCGCCGGTTACGACGCCGGCCGTTTCACTCTTGACGGCGCCGCGCGGGAGCGGCCTGCCTTCGCCGGGCTGCTGGGTATCCGTTACCTCGGCCGCCGCGAAGGTCTGAAATCCTCGTACGCCAAACTTGAAGGCCGGAACGATCCGCTGCTTGATGGCATTGGCGACACCGATGTGATTCCCAATGAAGGGGCGTTGATCGAGGTTGCAGCAACAAGCGGAGACGCGGTGCCGCTGACGCTGATTCCGCCTGTGATTGCCCATTCCGGCGCAACCATCAGCATTCCGGAATACAGTGCTGTGCGCGAAACCACCGACATCCCGGTCGTACTGCATGGATCGCGCGGCAAGGGACGAATCGTCTATTTTGCCAATACGATGGAGGGCCTGTACTACAAGTACGGCTTTCCGGACCTGGGGCGCGTGCTGGGCAATGCGGCGCGCTGGGCGGCGGGTGGTTTGCTGCCGGTCGAGGTTGATGCACCGGATTATGTCGATGTGACGCATATGGCGCAGCCCGGCCGTGAAATGGTGCACCTGATCAATCTGCCGCTCGACAAGCCGCTCAATACCGGCTGGCGCCATCCGGGGCGCAATCTGGTGCCGGTGCGCGACATTGCCGTGCGGCTGCGCCCGGCCCGGGGGCGGCGCGTTGTTGAGGTACGGATGGCTTCAAGCGATGCGATCCTGCCACATGCCATTCAAGCAGGAGTCGTCGAGGTTGTTGTGCCGGAACTGGCTGATCATGAAATTGTGGTGTTCGAACTGGGGGAGGGCAGATGATGCTGAGACTGACAGTGCTGATTGTGCTGCTTGCGGCCGGGGTGGCGCAGGCGCAGAACTATCCGAACAGGACGGTGCGGCTGGTGGTGCCGCTGGTGGCAGGCGGTCCCACCGATCTGCTGGCGCGGTTGATCGCGCAGCCGATGGGCGAACGCATGGGGCAGCAGGTCATTGTTGATAACCGGCCCGGCGCTGGCGGCAACATCGGAGCCGAGCATGTGGCGAAGTCTCCGCCCGATGGCTATACACTGTTCATGGGCACCTCGGGGCCGATGTCGATCAACGTCAGCATCTATCCGAAGATCGGCTATCACCCTGCGCGGGATTTTTCGCCGGTGCTGCTGGCGGCTTCAGCGCCTTTCGTGGTGGTGGTGCATCCTTCACTGCCTGCCGGCAACATCCGCCAGCTGATTGCGCTGGTGAAGGCGCGTCCCGGCCAGCTCAATTACGGTGCGGTGCCCGGTAATGCAGCCCATCTCGCGACCGAACTGTTCAAGAGCAATGCCAATCTCGATATGGTGTTCGTGCCGTACAAGGGAGCGGCGCCAGCCAACACCGACCTTGTGGCCGGACAAATACAGCTGTCATTTGCCTCGACGCCGGGCGCAATGCCCTTCGTCAAGTCGGGGCGATTGAAGGCGCTGGCCATATCGAGCGCAAAACGAATCGCCAAGCTGCCGGAACTGCCGACCATTTCGGAATCCGGCGTGCCCGGTTACGAGGCGAGCGTCTGGTACGGCATTGCTGCCCCGGCAAAAACACCGCCTGAAATCGTGGCGCGCCTCTACAAGGAGGGTGCCGCGGTGCTGCAGGACCGGGCCACCCTGGAGAAGATGGACGTCAACGATTTTGTACCGACCGTGATGAACCCCGAGCAATTCAGCGCTTTCGTACGCAGCGAAATCGAAAAATGGGGCAAGGTGGTCAAGGCGATCGGCGCGAAGATCGACTGAGTTTCCGCATCGCGCGTCTTTTGCCGGCGCGCGACGCAGGACTCGGCGTGCCTATTTTCCGAGCCGCGGCGCGTTCTGCAGGAACTCCGCGAGTTCCTTTTTGTAGAACCTGGAGTTGCCGGTGGTGCCGTGTCCGCGGGTGTCGGCACTTTGAGGTATCAGCAGGTGGCGGCCGTTTTTCAGGCGCTTCATCGCGTCTTCCATCATCCCCAGTTCCGGCGGATTGCGTTCGTCATCGGCGGCGTTGATCGCCAGCACTGCGGCCTGCACCCTGCCCAGCAGCGGCAGCGGGTTGTAGTCGCGCGACGATTCCCACTGCAGTAGCACGTCGTTGGCATCGCCGCGGAAAGGTGCTGCAAGGCGCTTGGCGAGCACGGCCTCGGCCTTGTCGGCATCGGGGCCGTCGTTGTAGAGGGCAATGTTGCCGCCATTGGTGGCTACCGCGAAGTAGGTCAGCAGCCGTGTCATGTTGCGCGGCTGCTGCTGGTAGTCGCCGTTGTTCCATTCCGGGTCGTTGCGGATCGAGTCGGCGAGCAGCTTGCGCAGCATCCAGTTGCGGCCGGACATCGCGCCGGGCTGGCAGGCCATCGGCACCGCCGCATCCATCATCTGCGGGTATTTGGTCGCCCACACCCAGACCTGCATGCCGCCCATGGAATTGCCCATCACCAGCCGCAGGTGGCGGATGCCGAGGCCCTCGGTGACCAGGCGGTACTGGGCCTGCACCATGTCGTCGTAGTTGTATTTCGGAAATTTCATGCGCAGGCCGCTGCTCGAGGGGCGTGTCGAACGGCCGCTGCCCAGCGCGTCGGGCAGGATGATGAAATATTTGGTGGCGTCGAGCGGCTGGCCCGGGCCGAACAGCTCATCGGCAAAGTTGCGCGTCAGGAAGTTGGCGCCGGAGCCCGCAGTGCCGTGCAGCAGCAGCACCGGTTCGCCTTTCGGGTCGCCGATGGTACGGTAGTGCAGGGTGACCTCGGGCATGACTTCGCCGGTATGGAACCGGAAATGCTTCGCCACCCAGCTGCCTTCTTTCGGTTCCGGGTAGTTTGCGGCTTGTGCCGGACCGGCGGCGCAGCTTATGGCGATGACGAATAAAGCCGCTATACAGCGAATGCCTCGCATGATTTGTCCTCCCTTGTATGCGACGAGCTGGTTGTAGTGATTTTTTTGCTGCGCCGACTCCTCAATCCTATTCCAGATTTCCTCAATCCAAACTGATGAAAGTGCCTCTGTCGGAAGTTGATTAAAAATTCAATAAAAACAACAGGTTGTCGAGGTGGCTGAAAGTGTGGGGAATAACAGCGCAAAGTGTCTGACCGTAAATGCATCCGTGCGCCGGATATTGCGGCAGCCGGTGTTCCATGAGGTGGCGGTTATTTATCATCTAAATACGTGCTCCTGTAATATCCGCCGATGATTATCATTTCCCGTCGACATTTCCTCGCGCTTGTGGGGGGTGTCGGTCTGAACGCGGCAGGTCTTACCGCTCAGGCCGCTGAAACGGTCCGCCGCATCGGGTTGTTGACAACCTCAACGCAGATTTCTCCCCGGGAAGAAAACCTCAAGCAGGGGCTGCGTGATCTTGGCTGGATCGAGGGCGGTAATATTGTTATCGAGTATCGCCGCGCGGCCAATAATCAGGTGCGTCTGGCTGAGATGGCGGCTGAATTGGTGGCGCTAAAGGTCGACGTGATAGTCGCCAGTTCGACGCCGTCAGTCATCGCGGCGCGCAACGCGACCAAAACGATACCGATCGTGACCATTTCGGCGGATCCGGTTGGCAATGGATTTGTAAAAAGCCTTCGCCATCCGGGCGGCAATGTCACCGGCATCTCGACCATATCGCCGGTACTTTCGGCCAAGCGCCTTGAGCTGTTGCGCGAGATCAACCCCAAGCTGTCCAAGGTGGTTTTTCTCGGCTTTGGCCCGGATCCGACGCACAAGCGTTTTGTATTTGAGCTCGAGGCAGCGGCCAAAGCGTTCGGCATGACTTTATCTGTGGTGATCGCCGAAAGCCGGGCTGATCTTGATCGTGCGCTGAACCAGGTTGCAGTTACGGGCGCAGGTGCGCTGGTCATTCAGCCCCTCTTTCCGATAATGGGTCTTGCCCCGCAAGTGCTTGCTGTCGCCGAAAAACTGCGTTTGCCAACCGTGACCGACAGTGACGGATTTGCTGAAGCCGGCGGCTTGCTGTTTTATGGACATGACCCTGCAAGCGTGCATCAGCGTCTGTCGGTGTACGTTGACCGTGTGCTCAAAGGGGCTAACCCGGCTGAGCTGCCGGTCGAGCAACCGCAGAAGTTTCTGCTCGTGGTGAATCGGCGAACTGCCAGGACATTGGGTGTTCGCATACCCGACTCGATACTGGCTCGCGCCGACAAGGTGATCGATTGAGCCGCCGCTTCCCGCTGTTCGTCAAATACGCCGTACTCATTGTGGCTGTTGTTGCGGGATTGCTGCTGGCCAGCGGCTCTGTACATTACCGCTGGGCATTGAAGGAAACCCGAGAGCATCTGCAAGCATTGCAGTCGGAGAAGGCTTCCAGTGCTGCCGCACAGATCAAGCAGTTCATTCTCGATATTGACCAGCAGCTCAGCTGGGTGGAGCTTCCGCCTTCTGGGCCGTCAAAAGGACTGCTGCAACAGATGCGCATCGAGTATTTGAAATTAATGAGGCAGCAACCGGCGCTGACCCAGGTTACATGGATTGGTGCCGATGGTTTTGAAAGGCTGGCGATGTCAAGGATAGAGCCGGACCGGTTCGACAGCAGGATTGACTACTCCAGTCGTGCAGGGTTTCAGGAGGCCGTTTCCGGAAGGACTCATTATGGCGCCCCTTACTTCTTTCAGGATTCAGAGCCATATATGGTCTTGTCGCGACCTTTGCGCGGTGGAGGTGTTGTGACCGCGGAAGTCAATCTCAAGTTTATCTGGGATACTGTTTCCCGGATCTCGCATGGCAATAATGTTCATGCGTATGTGGTTGATTCCGGCGGTGCATTGATTGCACACCCCGACATTTCGCTGGTTCTGAAGAAGGTCAGTCTTGACGGTACGCCGCAGGCGTTGTCGCTGAAACAGGACAATTCCGGGAATGTGGGTCGGAATTTTTCCGGTGAAGAAGTGTCTTTCGCCAAGGCCGCCATACCCGCGCTGGGCTGGACTGTATTTGTCGAGTCGCCATGGCGCCAAAGCCAGGCTGTGCTTGATCAGGCTATGCTGAGATCGGCATTCCTGCTGGTGGCCGGCATTCTGATAGCTGCGGTGGTGAGCTTCCTTCTGGCCCGCACCATGGTCAAGCCGCTTAAGGCCCTGCGGGACGGAGCCTCCAAGATTGGAGGCGGCGATTTCGACCACAGGATCATGGTGCGCAGCGGGGATGAATTGGAGGTGCTGGCGGAACAGTTCAACCGGATGGGTGCTGGATTGAAGGCTTCCTATTCACAGCTTGAATTGAAGGTTGCTGAACGCACGGCTGAACTGCAGCAGGAACAACTGCGTGCGAATCAGTTGCTTCATAACATTTTTCCGGAAGCCATTGCCGATGAACTGGCCCGCACCGGCAAGGTACGCCCGGTTCGACACGAGGCAGTCTCCATCCTGTTCACCGATTTCAGCGGATTCACGCAAGCCGCTGCAACAATGCCTGCAGACAGGATTGTTGCCGAATTGAACGAGATATTCGCGGAATTCGATGCAATTACAGACCGTTATGGCGTGGAAAAAATAAAAACCATAGGTGACGCTTACATGGCTGCGGCAGGTTTGCCGCTGTCATGTCACGACCATGCGCAGCGTTGCGTGCGCGCTGGTCTTGCGATGCTCGAATTTTTGAGGTGCCGCAACGGGTTTTCTGCCTTCAAGTGGTCGCTACGGGTCGGCGTTCATTCCGGCCCTGTTGTTGCTGGCGTCGTTGGAGCGCGGAAGTATGCGTTTGACGTTTGGGGTGATACGGTCAATGTGGCTTCCCGGGTCGAAAGTGCGGGTAGGCCGGACAGCGTTAATGTTTCCGCCTACACCTATGATCTCATCCGCGATGAGTTCGAATGTGAATACAGAGGCAAGATAGAAGCCAAAGGCAAGGGCATCTTTGACATGTATTTTGTCAAAGGCGCGCATTGACTCCCCGGTTTCCCGGGGCGCTGCGCGGTTCGAAGTGGAAACCGGATAACTGTCGGCTGCTTGTCGCGCCAGGCGAAGCCGCTGCCTCGCGAGCAATTTTCAGTGTTCGCGCATTGCGCGCGCCTTTTTCGCCGCCGGACGGTCCCAGCAGGTGTGCAGCCAGGTGTCGAATTTCGGCCAGCGGCTGACATCGATGGACAGTGCACGATACAGCGCGCTGGCGACATTGAGGTCGGCGATGGAAAAGGCGGAGCCGGCGAGCCAGGGCGTTTTGGCCAGGGCTCCCTCGAGCACCTCGAAGGCCGGCACCACCTGTTTCCATGCGGCTTCGGCGACGGCGGCATTGCGCTCCTCGGGTTTCGAGGCCACGGTGTTGCGCACGTAGTCGACGATCTGGCGGTCGAGGCGGTCGGTTTCCCACAGGCTCCACTGCCAGCACAGCGCTTCCTGCCGCGGATCGGCGGGATACAGCGGGCTTTTGTGTTTTTTGGCCAGGTACATATTGATCGCCATCGATTCCGACAGGATGAAGCCATCGTCGTCGATGGTCGGCACCCGCGCATTGGCGTTGAGTGCGAGGTAGTCCGCGGTCTTGGTTTCGGGCGAACGCGGCAGCCAGTCCTTGTGTTCGTATTTGAGGCCGAGTTCGGCGATGAGCCAGATGACGCGCAGGCCGCGGGAATTGGCTGATCCGTACAACGTGAGCATTTTTATTGTCCTCCGAGGTTGCCTCTTTTTGCCTCTTTTGCGAGGTATCCCCGCATTCTATCCGCTGCAGCCCGTTGGATAAATCACCCTGCTTTCAGGCGGGAGCCGATAATCTGCTGCACCAGCGGGTGCGCCACCTTGCGCTCGGTGCCGATGGCAAAAAAACGCTCTTCGACACCTTCGCAGATTCCGATGCGGCGCAGCCCCTGCTTCTCCATCAAATGCTTCTCGACAATCTCCGCTGCGGGGAAAACTCCGAGACCGGCTGCCCCAAAAGTGGCCAGCATTGCACTGTCCTCGAATTCGCCGACGATTTTCGGTTTGATGCCGCAGCGCCCGAACCACAGGTCGAGCTGTGCGCGGACCGACACATGCACGGTAGGCAGCAATACCGGAGTCCGCGTCAGGCTTTGTGGAAATTCGCGGCGAGCCTGGGCGTGAAGTGCCGCCGGCCCATACCAGGCGATGGCCGATTGCCCCAGGGCATGGCTGTACAGCTTGAGATTGGCGTTGGAGGGCGCGGGCCGGTCGGCAAGCACCATGTCGAGTCGATGCAGTGCAAGATCCCCCAGCAAATCATCGAACTCGCCTTCGTGGCAGATCAAATGCAGGTGTTCGTGCCCAAGAGCAGGCTTCAGTAGCCAGCTTGTGGCAAGTTTTGGCACGCCATCGGAGATGCCGACTGAAAGGCGCAGGCTGCGGTTGCCGGCGGCGTCGCGAACCAGTTCGGGGAGGCGTTCCCCCAACTGGAATATCTGATCGGCAAGGTGCAGCGCGGCTTGGCCAGCCGCGGTCAGCGCCAGGCCGCGCCCCGCCGGTTTGAGCAGAGCGTAACCAAGCTCGCGCTCCAGTTCACGGACCTGGGCACTGACGGTCTGGATAGCCATGCCCAGCCGGTAGGCGGCCTTGGTTACACCGCCTTCGCGTGCGACCACCCAGAAGTAGTAAAGGTGACGGTAGCTGAAGTTCCGCTGCATAAAGTTCCCTTCGTATATTCAATTATTTTAGGAATTTAATTCAGTAATTATCTTCTTTTAAAGGATTAATAACCAACCTAACCTTCGCGGCGTAATGACAACAAAGGAGGTATGTGATGCAAGTGCAGATTGGGGATTTAAGGGCTGGCCTCGAAGACGGCGAACGGGTGGATGCAGAGGAACGGGTGCGTTTTGTGATGCGCCGGCTGGCTCAGCGGGTGAACCGTGCGGATATCCACCTTTCGGACGTCAACGGCCCTCGCGGCGGTATCGACAAACGCTGCCAGATCACCCTGAAAACAGATCGTAATGGCGTGCTGGTGATCCGCACACTGGCGGGTGACTGGCGCAGCGCCCTTGACGAGGCGCTGCAGCGCTCGGTGCGACTGTTGACCAGGGCCTGGCAACGACGAAGCGATCCGGCCGTGCTGCGTGAAGGCAAGCGGCGCGTCCTGGGTCGAGTTGCAGCCATGAGCCAACACAGTAATTGAATGGAGGAGAGCAAGATGAAATGTCCGGTTTGCAAGGAAGTGACTCTGAACATGTCGGAGCGCCAGGGGGTGGATATCGATTACTGCCCGCAGTGTCGTGGTGTCTGGCTGGACCGCGGTGAGCTCGAAAAGCTGATCGAACGCTCTGAAAGACAGCGGCCGATGAAGAGCGTGAGCCCTGCTGATTATCAATATTCGGGCGAGGCGCGGCGCGATCATGGCCGGCGCAAATCCTGGCTTGCCGAGATTTTTGATTGACGAATGGGGCTTGCGCAAATGACAACGCTTGAATCCGCAGCCCATCCGCGGGCGGCAGCCCAGGTCCTCGCGCTGACTCTTTTGGCGGATGGCCGTCTGTCAGCCGGTGAGCGCGGGGTGCTGCAGCGCAGTGGCATTTGTCGATGCCTGGGCATGACCGCGGGTGAACTGGATGCGGTGATTCAGCATTACACGTGCGATTTGCTCGTGACGCGCGGCCCAGAATGGGAGGGGCGCTGTCTTCCTGGAGCCGAAGTCCTGCGCTGCGTACTGTCCGGCGTCAGTGATCACGCAATACGGCAGCAGGTGTTCCGTTTGTGTGTGGAGATCGCCGAGGCGGACGGTGAACTGAGCGAGGGCGAGTTCGAGGTGCTGGCTGCGGCACTTGACGAATGGGGGATACACCGCCACTTGCTCGGCTGCGCGGTAGGTGACCTTAACAGGCGGTTTGAATCTTGAAATGGAAGCAGTAACCAGTTTTTTACAGGCTCCATTTCTGGGCCAAACCATCTGGCTGTGGCTTGCCTTTGTTGGCATTGTCGTGACCCTGCTCGCTTTTGATCTGGGTGTTTTGCACAAGGATGACAACGAGATCGGGGTTCGCGAGAGCCTGCTGCTGTCGGCGGGTTACATCGGCGTGGCGCTGTTGTTTGGGGTCTGGGTGTGGTGGTACCTGGGTGCCGACAGCGGAACTGAATACTTCACCGGCTTCCTGATCGAGAAATCGTTGTCGATGGACAACGTTTTCGTGATCGCCCTGATATTTACCTACTTTGCGATTCCACGCCAGTATCAGCACCGGGTGCTGTTCTGGGGAATACTCGGGGTAATTGTGCTGCGCGCGATCATGATCGGCCTGGGTGCGGCACTGGTCAGTCAGTTCAGCTGGATTCTTTACCTGTTCGGCCTGTTCCTGGTGATTACCGGCGTGAAGATGTGGATCCTTGCCGATCAGAGTCATGACATCGGCAACAACCCGTTGCTCAGGTTTTTGCGCAAACGGTTGAGGGTAACCGCAGCCCTCGAAGGCAATGCCTTCATTGTGCATCGACCCGTCGATGCTTCCGGGCGGACCGAGGTTTGGGTGACGCCGCTGTTTCTGGCGTTGTGCCTGATCGAATTCGTCGATCTGGTGTTCGCGGTGGATTCGGTGCCGGCGATCTTCGCAATTACCAGCGATCCCTTTATCGTCTACACCAGCAATATTTTCGCGATATTGGGATTACGCGCGCTGTATTTCGCCCTGGCTGCGATGATTCACCGCTTCAGGTATCTGAAATATGCGCTATCCCTGGTGCTGGTGTTTATCGGCTTCAAGATATTCCTGGTCGGCATCATCGGCAAAATTCCTCCGGTGATTTCGCTCAGTGTCACTTTGGGCCTGATTGCCGGTGGCATCCTGGTGTCGTTGTGGAAGACACGCAATGACCGGCCAGCGGAGCCGGCTGGTTGAACCCTGGCGGCTGACCCAAAGAAAAAGGCGCCTCGAGAGGCGCCTTTTTCTTTCGCGTTTTGCTGCGGCGACGGCCGCAGGCTGTCAGTTGCTGCTTTCCAGCGCCTGTTTGGCGGCCACGACGGCCTTCGGCTTGCGGCCGGGGGCGACCGGCGGGATGTAGCCGGAAATGCGGCACAGCATGCCTTCGGTCGGTTTGCCGTCCTTGTAGCGGATCGATTTGCAGATCATCACGTCGCCGCGCGATTGCAGCTGGGTGACGTGCTGCCGGACGCTGGCCAGCGACAGTCCGGTGGCGGCGGCGATTTCCGCGTCAAGTTGTTCGCCGGTTTTCTTCAGGTGATCCAGAATTGCCTGCATGTCTTGCCTTCTCTCTCTGCTAAGGGGTGGAGGGGCAGCACCGCCCGGAAGGGCGGGTGCTCGGCGGGGGACCGGCATCATACCCCAAAGGGGCCCTTTTACGGAAATTCCCAAGTAGAACAGCTGGTTATTCCGTCAAAAAACCCCTTAAAACCCCATTATTCTGGGGTTATCAGCTGCCAATGAGCGCTTTCAGGCCGTCGTAAACGATCAGCTTCAGCGCCAGCGCGATCAGCATGATGTTGAAGATCAGCAGGAAGATCTTTTCGTCCATGCCGGACAGCACCTTCTTGCCGACCGAGGTGCCGACCAGCACGGCGACGGTCATCAGCGCCAGCAGCAGGCCGTATTCGGCAAAACTGAAACCGATCATCGTGAACGCCGCGATTTTCAGCAGGTTGCCGATGAAGCCGAAAAAGCCCAGCGTGCCGACGATGTTTTCCTTGCTCATGTCCTTGCGGATGATCAGTGCGCCGAGCACCGGCGCAATGACGCCGACAATCATGTTCAGCGCGCCGGTGATGAATCCCAGCGGCACGAAAGCCCACAGCGGAAATTCCTTCGGCGCGAAGCGTTTCAGCTGGCGCAGGAACAGCGTCAGCAGCACAAAACAGCCGATCAGCACCTGCACCAGTTCACTGGCGGTGACCTGGATCAGCCAGGTGCCCAGCCACACGCCCAGCGGCATCAGCAGGCTGAAGCGGATGATGATCGGCCACACCATGTCCTTGCGGAACAGCCACACGCGCCAGGTGTTGGAGGCGAGTTGCACCACACCGTGTGCGGGAATGGCCGCGGCGGGCGGCATGAACAGCAGCATCAGTGCGATCAATATCGTGCCGCCACCGGCGCCGGCGACCGAGGTGAGAGCCGAGGTGAAAAACGCGGCGCTGACGAGCAGCGTCATGTCCAGCCAATCCATATTAATAACCCGTTGATTTTATTGATAAATTATAATTTTCAGGAGTGGGGCTGCCGGCGCCGCAGGCGGGTGCGGCGTAATTGCAGGCAGATGCTGATGGCTGCGATCAGGCGGGCGCGGGTTCCGGCTCGTCAGGCAGCAGCAGCACGATGGCGGCTTTCAGCGCAGCGATTCCGGCCATGATCCACAGCGCGTTGGAGAAGCCGATGTTCTTCACCAGCGGTCCGAGTATCCACACCGCAAGCGAGCTGAAACCGAAGGCCACGGTGAGGCGCATGCCGGCGACGCGCGAACGCAGGCGGTCATCGACGTAACGCACGATCATCGCGTCGGTGAAGGGAATCGAACCGAAAACGAAGATCATCACCGCCAGCAGCGACACGAACAGCCACCAGTCCTGGGTATGCGCGGCCCAGATCAGCAGCGGCACCTGGGCCACCGACATCCACAGTTGCAGCGGCTTGAAGGGCATGCGGTCGATCATCCGGCCGACAACAATCTGCGCCAGCGAAGCCACCGCATAGATCAAAGCGAGCAGGATGCCGATCAGCGCCGGATCCTCGATCACGCCGGTGAAGCCCGCGGACAGCAGCTGCGCGTTGCCGTTGGTGGTGAAGTTGAACAGGATGGTACTCACCGCAGCGGCCGAGGTCATCACCATGAAGGCGCGCATCAGCATCTGCGGGCTCAGCGAGACCTGTGCCTTGCCGCCCTTGCGTTTGGCGGGGGCTTCGCTTTCCTTCGGGCAGGCGAGTGCGAACCAGATGCCGCAGGCGATCGAAATCAGTCCGGGGATCACGAAGGCTTCGCGCCAGCCCAGCCATTTGACGATGAATCCGGTGACCAGCGCCGCCACTGCAATGCCGAGGTTGCCGGCGAGTCCGTTGAGTCCGATCACCGCGCCGGGGTTGGATACACCCTGCACCAGCATCGGGATGCCGACCGGGTGGTAGATCGCGGCGAAGGCACCCATCAGCGTCAGCGCGCCGGCGAGTTGCCAGGCGTTCTGTGTCAGCGCAACAAGCATGGCCGAGACACCCATGCCGATGAAAAAGATGATCATCATCACCCGGCGGCCCCACAGGTCGCCGAGGCGGCCGGCAGGCATCGCGCCGAGGCCGAACAGCGCGAAGGCGCCGACGCCATAGGGCATCAGTTCGGTCCAGTCGGCGAGGCCGAATTCGCTGGCGATTGACGCCACCGCAGTGGCGAAGATCAGCAGGAACATGTGGTCGATGCCGTGGCCGATGTTAAGCAGCAGCTTGACCACGGAGGAATGACCGTCAGGGACGGCGGGGGCGGTGGTGGTAGTCATGGCCGGATTGTGCCCGGGTTACAATCGTCTGACTTTCGGCGTTTTACCGTGAATTTACTCAAAATGGACAAGCCCTGATGCCCGCGCCGGTGCTTCCACGTTCCGCTGCGGGTCTGCGCCGCGAGCGCGCTTTTGCCGCGGCGCCGGAGCATCCGGTGCGCGGTGATACGGGCCGCGCGCTGGTGATGCTGCGCACCGCCTATCCCAAAGGCCACCACATCCAGCCGCACTGGCACGCCCGCGCGCAGTTTGCCTACGCGGTGTCGGGCACGATGCGTGTACGTACCGCGCGCCATGCCTGGATCGTGCCGCCTTCACGCGCGCTGTGGCTGCCCGCGCGTACGGTGCATGAAATCCAGATGTATGGGGTTGTGCAGATGCACAGCCTGTATGCCAATGCCGAGGCGGGTGCCGGCATGCCCGGGGACTGCGCCGTGCTCGAAGTGACGCCGCTGGCGCGTGAGTTGATCGTGCGTGCTGCGGCGCTGCCCGCCGATTACGATGACCGTGGCGACGACGGACTGCTGATGCGCCTGCTGATGGCGGAAATCCGCCGCCTGCCCGGCAGTGCGCTCGACCTGCCGCTGCCGGAGAGCGCCGACTTGATGCAGCTCTGCGAGCGCATCCTCGCCGACCTTTCGACGCGGCGGCCGAGCATCGAGGACGCCGCCACGATGAACACCAGCACGCGCACGCTGTATCGCCGTTTCCTGCGTGAGACCGGCATCACATTCGCGCGCTGGAAACAGCAGGCGCGCCTGCTTGAATCGATCCGCCGCCTCGCCGAGGGCATGCCGGTGACGACGGTGGCGGTCGATCTGGGTTATGAAAGCCCCGGCGCTTTTTCGACGATGTTCCGTCGTGCGCTGGGTGTGGCGCCGCGTGCCTTTGCCGCGACCGGTGACTACTTCAGAAAGCGTTCGTAGAAGGCGGCGATCGCACGTGCCGAGTCGCGGGCGGTCGCTTCCAGCGCCGCACCTTCGCGCAGGTCGCGCCCGTATTCGAGCTGCATTGCGTCGATGCCGTCGCTGCGATGGCTGCCGTAGATCTCGACCGTGTGGCCGCCGATGTAGTTTTTCGCCTCGACAGGATCGGTGGGGGCGTTGTTGTTGCCGGGCACGATGTTGTAGCCCAGTGCGGCGAAACGCCCGAACACGCTGTCCGGCCCGTTGATCGCCGCCGCGCCCGCGCGGGCGAGCAGTGCCTGAGCCGTGCGGCCGTAACGCGTGCCGCGCAGGATGGCGTTGCGATAGGCGATCTGGCCGTGTACATCGAACAGCATTGCGTGAGGGTATTTGCCGCGGATGTCGTCGATGTGGCCACGGACTGCCGCATGATAGGCGGCGTATGCCGCGGCGCAGCCGGGGTCGCCATAGGCCTCCTCGGGCCGGCGGTTGGCGTCGATGTATTTGCGGTGAAAACGCGCAATCACCAGGTACGGCGCGCGGCCGGTGATCTGCCTGAGTTCGGCAGCGATCAACCGTGCCAGACGGTCGGTGTGGGCGTCGGGACCGGTGACAAAGCGGGTGCCGACGGGGGTGCGTTCGTCGCAGCCGGGCAGGCTTTCGACGCCGCCATGTGGTGCGGTGAGGATCACCGGCAGTTCGCCGGCCGAGGTTTCAACCGGAGCCGCGGCCTGCGCCGCCGCAGCTGCAGTGAACAGCAGGGCGGCGGCGAGACGCAGCATGGTCAGCGGGTTTCCCTGGCGCCGGAGATACGCACCAGTTCATTGATGCGCTTGAGTTCTTCCTTGCGCCAGGCATCGAGTCCGGCGCGGTCGCCGGCCATCACGTCGATGCCCATGCTGCGGAACTTGTCCATCAGCGCCGGCTCGCGCACCACCTTGGTCACCTCGGTGCTGACCACGTTCATCACCGCGGCCGGGGTTTTGGTCTGCACCACCAGGCTGTACCAGGCATTCATCGCGTAGCCGGGCACCACCTCGCCGATCGCCGGCACGTCGGGGATCAGTGCCGCGCGCTTGGCGGTGGTGACACCGAGCGCACGCAGCCGGCCGCCGGTGATGTGCGGCAGCGCCGCGGGCAGCACGGCGTAGGTGGCCTGCACCTCGTTGGCGAGGGTGTCGGCGATCGACTGCGGCACGCCCTTGTACGGCACGTGCAGCATGTTGGTGCCGGTCAGGTGGTTGAGCAGCACGCCGGAGAGGTGTTCCGAGGCGCCGGTGCCGGCGGAACCGTAGCGCAGCTTGCCGGGCTGCTTGCGCGCGAGTTCGATCAGTTCCTTCAGCGATTTCGCCGGCAGCTGGTTGTTCACCAGCAGCACGAAGGGCGTGGTGCCGATCAGTGCCAGCGACTGGAAATCACGCTGCAGGTCGAACTTGATGTCGGCGAGCACCTGAGAGGCGACGAAGAGCTGCGAGGTCAGCATCATCCAGGTGTAGCCGTCGGGTGCCGAAGCCAGCGCCAGCTCCGCACTGATCGCACCGGCCGCACCGGGGCGGGCGTCCACGACGACGCGCTGTTTCCAGGTCTCGTAGAGGCGGTCGGCGAGCGTGCGGCTGATGATGTCGGGGCCCGAGCCGGGGGCGCTGCCGATGATCAGGCGGATCGGTTTTTCAGGGAATTTGCCTTCAGCCGCTTGTGCCGGTGCGGTGGGCAGCGTTAATGCGGCGACCAGGGCGGCTGCCATCGAAAAAAAGGGTTTTTGGCTCGACATGAAATCTCCTCTCGGTTTTGTTTGTGTAATTGAAGCTGAATCCGGTTGCTGGTCTTTGTATCGGATGCCTGGAAGCGGCGGCTCGCGGTTCAGGTGGCAGGGCCGTGCAAAAGGTGCTCGCGATCTTTAGAAAACATGTGCCGGGCCACGGCTTCGTTGACCAGGAATTCGATCAGCGGACGCCGCGCCTCCCCGGCTGCGAGCGAACCCCCGGCTTCACGCAGCTCGTCAGCCTTGCGCAGCAGCCCGGTGTGGATCCGGCGGTGTTCATCGAGCTGCGGGTGACGGTTTGTCTCGAGCAGTTGTTCCTCGGCGGCAAAATGTCCGCGCAGGGCCTGCAGCAGGGTGCTCACCGCTGCGTCAAAGACCGCCGGCGGTGCCGATTCGGCGGTGTTCAGGGTGTTGGCGAGTGCAATCAGGTGGCGGTGTTCCGCATCAATCTGGGCATGGCCGCTGCCGTTGCTGTCGCGCCACACCAGGCTCATCACCGGCGCCGGATCAACAGCCCAGCTGTCGGAGTTGCCGCGCGGATCAGTGACCACGCGGTTGCGTCCGCCGTTCTTGGCGACAAACAACGCGGCATCGAGCCGTGAGAACCAGGACTGGACGTCTTCCCTGATGTTGTGTTCCGCCACGCCGATACTGGCGGTTACCGGAGCCCCATGTGGAAACAGGTGGCCGGCAATCAACTCGCGCAGGTGTTCGGCCAGGATGTGCGCATCGCGGTAACGCGTTGAAACCGCGAGCACGACAAATTCCTCGCCACCCCAGCGGAAAAGCAGGTCGGCGCTGCGTATCTTGCGCTGGATCAGTTCCACCACTTCGCACAGCACTGCATCCCCGGTCTGGTGTCCACTGCGGTCGTTGATCTGCTTGAAATGGTCGACGTCAATCAGCAGAGCCGACAAGGGTTGCCTGAAGCGCAGGCTGCGCGAAAGTTCCGACTCGAGCACGCGGTTCAGGTGGGCGCGGTTCCAGGCGCCGGTGAGGTGGTCGGTGGCGCTGGCTTTCTCGAGCTCGCTGATGCGTCTGCGCAGGTGGTCAAGCTCGGGATCACGGGCCGCCGCGATATCGTCTGCCAGCATGATCAGGGTGCCGGCGGCGAGGTTGGTTGACTGTGCGTGGATCTCGGCGGTGTCGCCGCTGCGGCTGCGCAGGCTGACGGTGCGCCAGCCGCGTCCCGGGGTTTCAAGCAGCTGGCGCAGCGTCCCGGTCTCGAAGTCGGCCGGTTCGAAGCAGGCGCTGTAGTGGTCGTTGACGCGCACCGTGCCGTCGTTGCCGTGCAGTGCCAATGCCAGTGGAAAGCGCGCGAACAGCTCGCGGTCTTCAGTTACTGGCAGGCGCCGGATGCCCGGCTCGGTGCCGGTGGCCGATTTCGAGGTCGGGGTCATTGCTGAGGTGTTCGGCGGCAGTGCCCGGGGCCAGCGGCCCCGGGCACTGCCTGCGCCATCAGCTTGGTGATCAGAGGCGTTCGAAGACGGCGGCGATGCCCTGGCCGCCACCGATGCACATCGTCACCAGCGCATATTTGCCGCCGGTGCGCTGCAATTCGTACAACGCTTTGACCGTGAGGATTGCACCGGTCGCGCCGATCGGATGTCCGAGGCCGACGGCACCGCCGTTGGGGTTGGTCTTGGCTGCGTCGAATTTCAGGTCGCAGGACACCGCCAGCGCCTGCACCGCGAAGGCCTCATTCGATTCGATGACATCCATGTCCTCGACCTTGAGTCCGGCGCGCTTCAGCGCATTCTGCACGGCGGGTACCGGGCCGATGCCCATGATCTTCGGATCGACGCCCGCGAGTCCGTACGAGACCAGGCGCGCCATCGGCTTCAGGCCCGCTTTTTTGGCAGCTTCCTTTTCCATCATCACCACCGCTGCGGCGCCATCATTGATGCCCGAAGCGTTGCCCGCGGTGACCGAGCCGCCCTCCTTCTTGAAGGCCGCGCGCAGCTTGGCGAGGCCTTCCAGCGTGACATCGCTGCGCGGATGCTCATCCTTGTCGAACAGCGTGGTGCCTTTGCGTGTCTTCAGTTCGACCGGCAGGATCTGGTCCTTGAAGTAGCCCTTTTCGATGGCGTTGATGGCGCGGCGATGGCTTTCGACGGCGAAGGCGTCCTGCTGTTCACGGGTGATTTTCCACTGCGTGGCGATATTCTCCGCGGTGATGCCCATGTGCACGGTGTCGAAGGGATCGGTCAGCGCGCCGACCATCATGTCGACCGCGCCGCCGTCGCCCATGCGCTGGCCCCAGCGCAAGCCCGGCATCAGATAGCCGCCGCGGCTCATCGATTCGGCGCCGCCGCCGACTGCGACGTCGGCGTCACCGAGCAGGATGCCCTGGGCGGCGGAGACGATGGCCTGCAGGCCGCTGCCGCACAGGCGGTTGACGGTGAGCGCCGTGGTTTCCTGGGGCAGGCCGCCCTTGATGCAGGCGACGCGCGAGAAATACATGTCCTTCGCTTCGCCGTGCACGACGTTGCCGAACACCAGCTGGTTGACCTGCTTAGGATCGACCTTGGCCCGGTTCACCGCCTCCCGTACCACCTGCGCCGCGAGTTCGCTGGGGGCCACATCCTTCAGCGCGCCGCCGTAATCGCCGATTGCCGTACGCACTCCGCTCAGCACCACCACCTCGCGACCATTGCTCATCACTGTCTCCGTTATGTAACCGATTGATATTAAAGGATATTTTTATTGACCCAGGGTGTGGGTTCAGAACACCTGAAAGTTTACGCCCGCCGCCCCGGCATCGGCAAACAATGGTTCTTCAATGGCGTGTGCGGCCTGCGGCACCGGTGCTGTGGCTGGCGAAAATCTGTTCGCTGTCCACTGCATCGAAGGCGTAGCGGCGGTTGCAGAATTCGCAGTGCACTTCAACTTCACCGCGCTCGGCAATGACCCCGCGCACTTCGTCGTGGCCGAGCATGCGCAGCATGTCGATCACCCGCTCGCGCGTGCAAGAGCAGCGGAACGAAACCGGCTTGGCGTCAAAGAGGCGCAGGTCTTCCTCGTGGAACAGGCGATGCAGCAACGGTAGCGCATCGAGATGCAGCAGTTCATGCGCGGTGACAGTGGCAGCAAGATGCCCGGCGCGCGGCCAGGCGTCGGGATCGTTGCCCGCCTGATCGGGCAGTTTCTGCAGCAGCAGCCCGGCAGCGTGATGTTGGTCGCTGGCGAGCCACAAGCGTGTCGGAATCTGTTCCGAGGTGGCCATATAGTGCTCCAGCGCGGCGGCGACAGTGTCACCTTCAAGACCGACTACACCCTGGTAGCCTTGTTGTCCCGAGGCCGGCATCAGGTTGACCACAAACCGGCCTTTGCCGAGCAGCGCACGCAGGCCGCCGTCAGGGATTTCGCCCTGCCATTTTGCCGTGGCACGCATGGTGTGATCGCGCGTGCACTCGACCACGATCAGTTTCACCGGGCCGTCCCCCTGCAGTTGCAGGGCCAGCAGGCCGTCGAATTTCAGCGTTGCCGCCAGCAGCGCCCCAGCGGCCATCAGCTCGCCGAGCAGCGTGCGCAGCGGTGGCGGATAGTCATGGCGTTCGAGCACGGCCTGCCAGGTCGCGGTGAGGCGTACACACTCGCCGCGCACGGGAGTGTCTTCAAGCACAAAACGCTGCAGGCTGTCGCTCATCGTGCCTGGGCCGTGCGCTGGTAGAGGCGGAAGCGCTCGTCCTTGTCGCCGGGGCGGTGGCCTTCCCAGATTTGTTTCCATTCGGTGCCGATCACCAGTTCGTCGAGTGGCCGACCCTGCACCAGCAGCAGATCGCAGCTGGCGGCACGTGCACTGGTTTCGAAGCGCTCGGTGCGCAGCCCGGCGAAGTACTGCAGCATCGCGCGTTGCGCCTCGCCGAGGTCGCGGCTGGCCAGGCAGCGCTGCTGAGCGGGCAGCGCGCGGCCGAGGTCGGCGACCATCGAGCGGTAGCTTTTGCTGACGTCGACCCAGCCGATGAACAGCGTGGCGAGCAGCGCCCATACCGCGGTGATGCCGGCGGTCCACACCACCAGTGGACGTTCGACACTGCGCTTCAGGCGCGCGAGCAGCACGAACCAGCCGACGGTGTAGGCCAGTCCGAGCAGGAAGGGCAGCAGGCGGAAGCCGAAGTCGTAACCGGGGCGGATGGTGTGCAGGTGGCCGTGCAGCTTTGCCGGCAGCCCCAGTTCCAGCGCGCTCCAGTAGAACCAGCCGATGGCGATGAAAAAAGTGAAGGTCATGATGCTGAACCAGTACCAGCCGTTCACCGCGCCGCGGCGCAGCGCATCGACGCCGGGCACCGCGAGCAGCGCCAGCGGCAGCAGCATCGGCAGGCCGTAGAGTTCGCGGGTTTCGGCGGCGCCGCCGAGCATCAGCAGCGTCACCACAAATCCCGTCAGCGGCAGCACCATGCCCGGATCGGCGAGCCGGGTGCTGCGATACGCGCGCCACAGTGCCCAGGCCGCGAGCGGCCACGCCGGAAAGGCGTACCAGGGGAGGATGCGCAGGTAGTAGCCGAGGCCGGACAGGAGGTTGGGGGTGGCAAAAAAGCGCGCCAGGTTTTCCGCGTTGAGCCAGGCCGCATACAGCGCCGGGTCGCGCTGGTGCAGCAGTGCCGGCCAGATCACCAGCCAGGGCAGTGCTGCGACCACGGCGGTGATCAGTGCCGCGGCATAACGCGGCGTGCGCCAGTGCGGGGATAGCGGCAGCAGCAGTGCGATCAACGCGATCATCACCGCTTCGGGTATGCCCAGGGTCATGAAGCCGATGCCGCAGCCGGTGCCGATCCAGAATCCGCCGGGCGCGGCGCGGCGCAGTGCAAGCGCGGCACCGTAGTAGGCCATCGCAAAACCGCAGAATGCAGCAACGTCGGTGATCAACTGGTGGCCACGTACCACCAGGCCGAGGCAGCCGAGCAGCAGCAGCGCCACCGTAAGGCCGTGGCGCGGCCCGTGCAGCTCGCGCGAGGCGAGTGCGGCAAACAGGAAGGCAAGGCCGATCCACAGGCCGGCGGCAATACGCGCCGCGTCATGCAGCGGCAGCAGCCAGGACAGGGCCAGCGCGCTGGCCGCGGCGGTGAGGTGAAACAGCGGCGGTTTGTCGAGGAAGGGTTCGCCGGCGATCTGCGGAATCACCCAGCTGCCGCCGCGCAGGATTTCGTGCACCACGCCAAAGGTATAGGCCTCGTCCGGTTTCCACGGGTCGTGGCCGATCAGACCGGGCAGCAGCCAGGCAGCGGCGAGCAGCGCGATCAGCAGCGGGCGCATGGGCAGGCGCGTGGTGGTGTTCAAGACGGCATTCAAGTCAGGTGGGCTTTGAATATTATTTGGGTTCGTGGCGGTGAGGCGCGGCGATTATCGCACCCGCCGCAGCAGCTTATTCGATGATTTTCAGCGCCTGGCCTGCAACAGGTTCACCCTGCGGGTAGAGCCCGTTGATCAGTCGCAGCTGGCCTTCGGCATGGCGGCCCAGCGGCGAGTTTTGGGCGAGTTCGGCAAAGGTGATCCCGGCGCGCGCGGTGATGATGCGCATGCGCAGCGGTTTGGCCTGTTCGCGCTCCTCTGCGGTCAGGGCATGGAAGCTGCGCATCGACGCATCCATTGCGGCGATGTGCTGGCGGAAGGCGCCGTCGTTGGCGGCCTGCACGCCGATGGCATAGGCCTGCTTGCCGAGGAATACCACGGCCACGCGCGAGGGTTTGCCGGACAACGGCAGCTCGGTGATGGCCGCGGGCAGGCCGCCGATGTTTGTCGGAGTCACCGGCTGGCCCGCACCCAGCTTGAGCAGGCGGCGCAGCACATCGGCGGGCATGCCTTCGGCGGCGCCGGCGCTGCGCAAATCGACCAGAGCGTTGCGGTCGGGGCTGGTGGCGGCGACGTTCTGCGTGCTGTTGCGGATGCGCCAGCCTTCGGGAAAACGCAGTGCGAGCCCCAGTTTCGAATGGAAGAACTGCTGCTTGCGCACGATGCCCTGTTCCGGACTGTCGGCAAATACCAGCTGGTCCATGCGCTTGAGGAAGGATTCGCGGTCTGTGCGTTTTTCACTGTTGCTGAAACGTGCCGCTTCGCGCACCACCTCCTGCAGCCGGGTGTCGTTGTCGGGGTGGGATGCGAACAGGCCGTGATAGCGCCGCGGTTCGCGGCCTTCGGCCTTGGCGAGTTCGGCGTCGAACAGTTCCTGGTTTTTCAGCACACCGACCACCTTGATCATCGCCTGCGGGTCGTAGCCGGTGCGCGCCAGGTATTCAGCGCCCAGGCGATCTGCCTCGAGTTCGTGCTCGCGGCCATAGCCTGAAAGCAGCGCGCCACCCACGGTATTGACCAACAGGTCACCCGCGGAACTGCGCACTTGCGGCACGATGATCTGCAGGATCGAGGCCCCGATGTTGGCTGCCGTTGTCGCCGACATCTGCTGCACCGAATGCCGCGCCGTGACATGGCCGAGCTCGTGGCCGAGCACGGCGGCAAGCTCCGCCTCCGAATTAAGGTAGGCCAGGATGCCGCGGGTGATGTAGATATACCCGCCGGGCAGTGCGAAGGCGTTGACCTCGGGCGAATCCACCACCAGAAAGTGATATTGCAGGCTGGGGCGATGGCTGGCCTGGGCGAGGCGCTGGCCGATGGCGCTGACATAGTTCTGCAGTTCGATGTCGTCGTAGCTGCTGTACTGCTGGCGCACGCGGCGGTCCTCGCTGCGTCCCGTACTGACCTCCTGGGCTTCGGACATGGTCACGAAGTTGGGGTTGCCGGTGACCGGATTGACGGCGCAGTTGGCCAGTGACAATGCGGCGAGCAGGGCGGTAAGGCGTGTTTTCGGACCGGGGTTCATGGCGTTGGGGCAGCGGAGGGGATTTTAGGGGAAGGCAGCGAAAGTCCCTATAACGCGCCATCACATGGTGCGTTACGCCCCATTTGGGGGCATCCGCTACCGGGCGAAGTGGTGTGCTGAACCGATTTCGTGCGACGCGATGGTTCCGTGCACGATCACCGCGCTAAAAACCGTTGCTAATCAGCAGGCTAGCTGCGGAACCGAGATGGGGGTTCGGAATCGGTGACGCACTGGCACGGTAGATGCATTTATGGCGGCAACCCGACCATGGCTGCCATGAACACGCATACCGCATTTCCCCCGCTTGCCACCGTTTCCGCTGATTCAGGGTCCCGGACAGCCGCCTTGCATCCGCTGTTGCCGGGCGGCAGTGCCGGGCCGTGGAGTGACCGGTTGACGCTGCTGCTTGAATCAACCGGTGAAGGCATGTTCGGCATCGATCTTGATGGCCGCTGCACCTTCATCAACCGCGCCGGGGCCAAGACCCTGGGTTACACCGCCGAAGACCTGATCGGCCGCAACATGCATTACCTGATCCACCATGCCCACTGCGATGGCCGGCATTACCCGGTGGAGGAGTGCCCGATTTTCCGTGCCTTCCGCCAGGGGCTGCCCTGCCGCATCGATTCCGAGGTGCTGTGGCGGGCGGACGGCTCCTGTTTTCCTGCGGAATACTCCTCCTATCCGATCATCGAAGGCGGTTTGGTGGTCGGCGCCGTGGTCACTTTTGTCGATATCTCGGAGCGCAAACAGGCCGAGGAACTGCTGCGCCGTGCCAACGACGAGCTCGAGCGCCGCGTCGAGGAGCGCACCCAGGCGCTGTCCGGTGCGCTGACCCAGCTGCGCGAGCTGTCGGCCTACCTGCACAGTGTGCGCGAGGAAGAGCGTACCCGCATCGCCCGTGAAATCCATGACGAGCTGGGCAGCCTGTTGGTGGCGCTGAAGATGGACGTCAACTGGCTCGGCAAGCGAGTGGGCGAGAACGCCGAGCTGGGCCGCAAGCTGCAGTCGATGGGGAGGATGATCGAAACGGCGGTGGACAACGTCGGCCGCATCATGACCGACCTGCGGCCGAGCATTCTGGACCATCAGGGTCTGTGGGCGGCGCTGGAGTGGCAGGCCCAGGAATTTGCCGAGTCCAGCGAGCTGCGCTGCGATTCACGGCTCGAGGTGGCGGCCGGCACGCCGGTGCCGACCGGTACGCTGGCGATTGCCGTGTTCCGCATTTTCCAGGAAATGCTGAGTAACGTCGCACGCCATGCCCAGGCCACTGCGGTCACCATTCGTATCCTCGCCGAGGACGGGTTGCTGGGCATCGAGGTCATCGATGATGGCTGCGGTGCGCCCGCTGCAGCCTTCGACAGCCCGCGCGCCTACGGCGTGCTCGGCATGCGCGAGCGCGCAGGCCATTTTGGCGGCGAGCTGGCAATCACCAGCCGGCCCGGCGCCGGTACTGCGGTGCGCCTGCGCATTCCGATACCTGAGCCGATACCCGAGCCGATCCCTGAGACTTTGCAGGAGGCGCAATGATCCGCCTGCTGATCTGTGACGACCATCTGGTGGTGCGCCAGGGCCTGAAGCAGATTCTCGCCGACGCGCCGGATATCGAGGTGACGGCAGAGGCCTCGAGCGGCTGTGAGGCGATGCGGCTTGCCCGCGCCGGCGGCATCGACGTCGTGCTGCTGGACATTGCGATGCCCAATCGCGACGGGCTGGAAACGCTGAAACAGCTGCGTTCCGAATTGCCCCGGCTGCCGGTGCTGATGCTGTCGACCTACCCCGACAAGCAATATGCGGTGCGCTGCCTGAAGTTGGGTGCCTCAGGTTATCTCAACAAGAGCGCGGATACCGACCAGCTGCTTGAAGCCATACGCAAGGCAGCCCATGGTGGCGTGTTTGTCACTACCACCCAGGCAGAAGCGCTGGCTGCGGCGCTGAGCGCACCGGCCGCCGACCGCCAGCCCCATGAATTCCTGTCGGACCGCGAATATCAGGTGTTGCGCCTGATTGCCGCCGGCCAGAGTGTCACCCAGATTGCGGCACAGCTTGCGCTGAGCCCGAATACCGTCAGCACCTATCGTGCGCGGATCTGCGAAAAAACCGGGGCACGCAACGACGTCGAGATTGCACTGTATGCGGTGAGGCAGGGGCTGCATCAGGTGTAGTGCCGCCCTGTTGTGGGGGCCGGATTGTAGTTCTATTACTACAGCCGATAGGCAGGTGCAGCGACAGTCACATATCTGCCGCTTGCCTAAGCTGTACTCCAACCAAGGCGGGCTGCGAAGCCCGCCGTAATGTCGAGGAAAGGAAGCCACGATGTCCGCTTTCAAAGACCCGTTCAACCCCGGGGTGAAGCTTGGCTGCGGTTGCGGCCGCCACAGTGATCAGGCCGCGCATGATGCCGATCTCGCCACGCAGACCAGTGATACCGAGGCGCTCGGAAACCGCGTCGTCGAAGCGGCAGTGATGCGCGCGCTGTTTCCCCACGATGCGACGCGGCGGCGCTTCCTCAACGCCGTGGGCGCGAGCACCGCGATGGCCGCGGTGTCGACCTTTTTCCCGATGGGCATGGCGAAAGACGTGTTCGCGCAGACTGGTCCCCTGGAAAAATCCTCGATCAAGGTCGGTTTCATACCGATTACCTGCGCCACGCCGATCATCATGTCGCAGCCGATGGGTTTTTACGGCCGCCAGGGTCTCAACGTCGACGTGGTGAAGACCGCCGGCTGGGCGGTGATCCGCGACAAGACGCTGAACAAGGAATACGACGCCGCGCACATGCTGTCGCCGATGCCGATCGCCATTTCGCTCGGCATCGGTGCCAATGCGATGCCATACACGGTGCCGGCAATCGAGAACATCAACGGTCAGGCAATCACGCTGTCGATCAAACACAAGGACAAGCGTGACCCGAAATCGTGGAAAGGCTTCAAGTTCGCGGTGCCTTTCGACTACTCGATGCACAATTACCTGTTGCGCTACTACCTGGCCGAACACGGTCTGGATCCGGACAAGGACGTGCAGATCCGTTCGGTGCCGCCGCCGGAGATGGTGGCCAACCTGCGCGCCGACAACATCGACGGTTTCCTGGCGCCGGATCCGGTCAACCAGCGCGCGGTGTTCGACGGTGTTGGCTTCATCCACACCCTGACCAAGGAGCTGTGGGAAGGTCATCCCTGCTGCGCTTTTGCAGCAAGCCGCGAGTTCGTCACCAAGATGCCGAACACCTACCGCGCGCTGCTCAAGGCGATCATGGAGGCGACGGCCTATGCGGCGAAACCCGAGAACCGCAAGCAGATAGCCGAGGCCATCGCGCCGGCCAATTACCTGAACCAGCCGGTCACCGTGATCGAGCAGGTGCTTACCGGCACCTACGCTGACGGCCTGGGCAATGTGAAAAAGGATGCGAACCGCATCGACTTTGATCCCTTCCCCTGGCATTCCTTTGCCATCTGGATCATGAGCCAGATGAAGCGCTGGGGTCAGCTGAAGGGTGATGTCGATTACGCCAAGGTCGCGCGCGAGGTGTTCCTCGCCACCGACGCGGCGCGCCTGATGAGGGAGGTAGGCATGAAGCCGCCGACCACCACCACCAAAAAATTCTTGGTGATGGGCAAGGAATTCGATCCGGCGAAGCCCGAAGCCTATATCCAGAGCTTCGCGATCAAGCGGGTCTGACCGGACGAACGAGATGACCAGTCTGCGCAACTGGCGCGCACCCGCGCTGTCGATGGTGGTGTTCCTGCTGATGATCGGCATCTGGCATGCACTGACGCTGCCGAAGGCGGCGCCGCCGGCGGCCGATTCGGAATATGCGGCGCTGGTCGGCGCCGCAGCGGCATCCGGGCAGAAGTCGGCATTTCCGTCGCCGGCCGATGTCGGCGCCAAGATCTGGCAGCACCTGCAGGAGCCGTTCTACGACCGCGGTCCCAACGACAAGGGCATCGGCATCCAGCTGGCATTCTCGATCGCCCGGGTGCTCACCGGCTACCTGCTCGCGGCGCTGGTGGCGATCCCGGTCGGTTTCCTGATCGGCATGTCGCCGACGGTGTACCGCGCGCTGGATCCCTACATCCAGGTGCTGAAGCCGATTTCACCGCTGGCGTGGATGCCGCTGGCGCTGTTCACGCTGAAGGACAGCTCGATATCGGCAATTTTCGTGATCTTCATCTGCTCGCTGTGGCCGATGCTGATCAATACCGCTTTCGGTGTTGCCAGCGTGCGCAAGGAATGGCTCAACGTTGCACGCACGCTGGAGGTCGGCCCTCTGCGCACGGCTTTCCGGGTGATCCTGCCTGCTGCCGCGCCGACGATCATGACCGGCATGCGCATTTCAATCGGCATTGCCTGGCTGGTGATCGTGGCCGCAGAGATGCTGGTCGGCGGCACCGGCATCGGTTACTTCGTCTGGAATGAATGGAACAACCTGTCGATCACCAACATCCTGACTGCGATCCTGGCGATCGGACTGGTCGGCATGCTGCTCGACCTGCTGCTGGCCCGGCTGACGCGGCTGGTCACCTTCCCGGAATGATTGAGCCATGAGCGAACCGTTGATCCGCGTTGAAGGTATTGCCAAGAAGTTCACCGGTCGGGACGGTACTTCGACCACGGTGTTCGAGAATCTTTATTTCGGCATCGAACCCGGGGAGTTTGTCTGCCTGATCGGCCACTCCGGCTGTGGCAAGACCACCATCCTCAATGTGCTTTCGGGGCTCGAGCAGGCCTCATCCGGCTATGTGTTCGTCGGCGGCCGTGAAGTCAGCGGACCCAGCCTCGACCGCGCGGTGATTTTCCAGAGCCACGCGCTGATGCCCTGGCTCACGGTGATGGGCAACATCTCCTTTGCCGTGTCCTCGCGCTGGCCGGAGTGGAGCGACGCCAAGGTGCGCGAGCATGCGCAGAAATACATCGATCTCGTCAACCTGACCGGTTCCGAGAAAAAACGGCCGGCCGAACTTTCCGGCGGCATGAAGCAGCGTGTCGGCATCGCGCGCGCGCTGTCGATCCAGCCGAAGATGCTGCTGATGGACGAGCCGTTCTCGGCCCTCGATGCCCTGACCCGCGGCGTGCTGCAGGAGGAAGTGCTGCGCATCTGCGCGGAAACACGGCAGACCGTGTTCATGATCACCCACGATGTCGACGAGGCGATCCTGCTCGCTGACAAGATCATCCTGATGACCAACGGTCCGCAGGCCAAGATCGCAGAGGTCGTGGTCAATACCATGCCGCGCAGCCGCACCCGGCACGACCTGCACAAGCATCCGCATTACTACCGCATCCGCAACCACCTGATCGATTTTCTGGTCGACCGCTCGAAGCTGTTTGCCGCGGTATCGGCCGAGTTCGATCCGCGCCATCCGCCACTGGTTTCGCCGGGCCTTGATCCGGCGGAGGCTACGGTGCTTGATCCGTCGCGACCGCAGGGTGGCGGTGTCACGCCGCTCGCGGCTGTGCGCTGATCCGATTTCCGTCAATCCCGATTTCACCACCAAGGAGAATCCGATGAAAAAAAACGATGCACCCGAGGCGCTGCTGGCTGCCGCCAGCGTTAGCAAACCGATGAAGCGTACTGATGTCACCGAACTGGTGGTTGAGGCCAAGCTGAAGAAAGGCCTGACCTGGGCCAAGATTGCCAAAGCGGTTGGCACCAGCAAGGAATGGGCAACCGCTGGCCTCCTCGGTCAGATGCAGATGACCAAGGCACAGGCGGAAGCCGCGGGCAAGCTGCTTGGTCTGCCGCCCTATGCCGTGCTGCTGCTGCAGCAGGTGCCGTACAAGGGTTCGCTGCCGACCGCGGTGCCGACCGATCCGCTGATCTACCGCTTCTACGAGCTGGTAAGCATCTACGGCACCACCTTCAAGGAACTGATCCATGAAGAGTTCGGCGACGGCATCATGAGTGCGATCGACTTCAAGATGGACTTGAAGCGTGAGCCCGATCCCAACGGCGACCGCGTGAAGATCGTGATGAGCGGGAAATATCTGTCCTACAAGACGTACTGACCGGACAGCCCCCACCAGACCCGAACCAGCATGCGGGATGAGCGGCAGCAGATTGCCCTCGTCCCGTTTCATTTTCCAACCCAGGAGTCCGTCCATGACAACAAACCGCAGGAAATTCCTCAAGGGTGGCACTATTGCCGCAACCGGTGCAGCCATCACCGGTTTCCCGATGATCGGCAAGGCGCAGTCGGCGCAGACATTCAACTGGAAAATGACCAGCGCCTACCCCAAGGGTGCGCCTTTCTATATGGACGGCCCGGGCAGTGCGACCGATCTCGCACGACGCATCGAGGCCATGTCCGGCGGCAGGCTGCGCATCCAGGTGTTCGGTGCCGGCGAGTTGATTCCCGCTTTCGAGGGATTCGACGCCGTGCGTGCCGGCACGGTCGAGATGAATCATGCCAACAGCTACTTCTGGACCGGCAAAACCTTCGCCGCCCAGTACTTTACCGCGGTGCCTTTCGGCCTCAATTTTCAGGGCATGAACGGTTGGCTCTACGACGGTGGCGGCATCGATCTCTGGAACGAGGTTTATGCGCCCTTCGGCATGGTCGCCATGCCCTGCGGCAATACCGGCGTGCAGATGACCGGATGGTTCAAGAAGGAGATCAAGTCGGTTGCCGATCTCAAGGGCCTGAAGATGCGCATCCCGGGCCTGGCTGGCAAGGTTTACGCCAACCTCGGTGTTGATGTAAAGGTGCTGCCCGGCGGCGAGATCTTTCCCGCGCTTGAGCGCGGCGTCATTGATGCTGCCGAGTTCGTCGGCCCCTTCCAGGACCGGCGGCTGGGGCTGCAGAAGGCGGCGCGTTACTACTACACCACTGGGTGGCACGAGTCGGCCACGGTGTCCGAGCTGCTGATCAACAAGGCGGCTTGGGAAAAGCTGCCGCGGGACCTGCAGGCCATCGTCAGCAATGCGTCCGCGGCCTGCAACGTGATCAGCGAAGGCTGGTGCCAGAAGGCCAATTCGGAGGCCATGGAGGACCTGATCAAGAACCAGAAGGTCATCGCCAGGCCCTTGCCCGATCCAGTGATCAAGGCCCTGCGCGCCGAGACCGACAAGGTTCTCGCTGAAGCCGTCTCAAAGGATCCGCTGGTCAAGAAAGTGCACGATTCCTACTTCTCCTTCAAGGCCAAGTATGACCGCTGGGTCGAGGTCAGCGAGGAGCACTATCACACCAAGGTTCGTGGCTGACCGCGGAGAGTTTCCTTGAACAAGACGCTCGTCGCCCTCAAAAGCGGCATCGAGTCGCTGATTGAAGTTGTCGGGAGGGTCACCCTGTGGGTGGCCCTCTCGATGATCGCGCTGGTCGCGGTCAATGTGCTTCTGCGATATGCCTTCAGCTTCGGTTCGGTATGGGCCCAGGAGCTGGAGTGGCACCTGCTGGCGGCGCTCATCCTTCTCGGCATGAGCTATGCCTTGCAGAACGGCGAAAATGTCCGTGTTGACCTGTTTTATGCCCGCTATTCGGCGCAGAAAAAGTTCTGGGTCGATGTGGTTTCGCTGCTGCTTCTTCTGGTCGTGTCGTTGATTTTCATCAAGCTGTCCATCGCCTACGTGGCCCAGTCCTGGGCCATCGGGGAGAAATCCCCTGATCCCGGTGGCATACCCTGGCGCTGGGCTATCAAGTCGATGATCCCGTTGGGCTACAGCTTGCTGGCGGTGCAGTGCCTGGGTCGGCTGCTGCACATGTTTCTGAAGCATCCGTCCTCGAAGGAAGCCTGAGATGTTCGACCAGCAGACTTACGCCATCCTGATGCTGGTGGCATTTTTTGCGCTCCTGATGATCGGGGTGCCGGTCGCCACCACGCTGGCCGTGGTGGGGTTTATCTTCGGCTATCTTGGTTTCGGGGAGGGGTTGTTCAGCCTGCTGCCGGCGCGTTTCTACGGCATTGTCGCGGGTTATCAGTGGATGGCCATCCCGCTGTTCGTCTTCATGGGCGTGATGCTGGAAAAATCACGCCTCGCGGACGACCTGCTCGATGTGATGGGCCACATTGCCGGTGGCGTGCGCGGTGGCATGGGCGTGGGCATCATCCTCTTTGGCGTGCTGATGGGCGCAACCACCGGCATTGTCGGCGCGACCGTGATCACCCTCGGGCTGCTGACACTGCCCACGCTGATCAAGCGCGGTTACGACAAGGGCATTGCCTGTGGGGCCATCTGCGCTTCAGGCACCCTGGGCCAGATCATTCCACCGAGCCTGATCCTCATCCTGCTCTCGGACATCATGCAGCTCTCGGTGGGGACACTGTTTGCAGCCGCTGTTGGTCCGGGACTGCTGCTTTCGGCGACGTATGTGATCTTTATTCTGGTGCGGGGCTGGATGAACCCCGAGCTCATGCCGCCCATTCCCCTGGCCGAGCGCAGCGAAGTAAGCCGGCGCCAGTTGTGGATCCGGTTCTGGAAAGTGGTGGTGCCACCGATCATGCTGGTGGTGTCGGTGCTGGGCTCCATCGTCGGCGGTGTCGCCGCACCCACTGAGGCCGCGTCCATGGGAGCGGTAGGGGCGGTGCTGATCACCGTGGTTTCCGGCCGCTTCACGATGAAGACGCTCAAGGAGGTCGCGCTGGAAACCAGCAAAATCACCGCCATGATGATGCTTATCCTGATGACGGCCCAGGTGTTTGCGCTGGCCTTCCGCGGATTGCACGGTGAAGATCTCATTACGCGCATGTTCGATCTGCTTCCGGGGGGGGTGAACAGCGACATCTGGTTCATGATGGCGCTGATTTTCGTGCTGGGCTTCTTTATCGAGTGGATCGAGATCAGTTATATCGCGGTACCCCTGTTCCTGCCGGTGCTGTTGGCGCAGGGAGTCGATCCGGTCTGGCTGGCCATGCTGATCACGGTAAATCTGCAGTCCTCATTCCTGACGCCGCCGTTCGGCTGGGCACTGTTTTATCTCAAGGGGGTGGCGCCGCCCGAGGTCACGATCCGGGACATCTACCGGGGCGTGGTGCCGTTCATCATCCTGCAGGCGGCCACATTGGTCCTCGTGTTCGTGTTCCCGCAGATTTCGCTCTGGCTGCCCAAGGCCATTGGCTGGTAATCGCGTGACCGCGTAAGGCCGTTAAAATCCGCTCATGATCCACTCGATACGCGCCACGCACGGCATGGCCGTCGCGCCGCATGCCGCTGCAGCGCAGTCGGCACTGGCGGTGCTGCGCGAAGGCGGCAACGCCATCGAGGCGATGATTGCCGCGGCCGCGACCATCGCGGTGGTCTATCCCCACATGAACTCGATTGGCGGCGACAGTTTCTGGCTGTTGCATGTGCCTGGCGAGGCCCCGGGCGCGATCGATGCCTGCGGTGCCGCCGCCGGGCGCGCCACCCGGGAGTGGTATGCCGGGCGCGGGATTACCGGTGCGATCCCGGCGCGCGGTGGTGTCGCGGCGAACACGGTTGCCGGCACGGTCTCGGGTTGGGGGGCGGCGCATCGCTTGTCACGCACTGCGCTGGGCGGACGCCTGCCGCTGTCACGGCTGCTGGCGGATGCCATTGCCTATGCGCGCGAGGGCATTGCGGTGACGGCAAGCCAGTCCCTGCTGACGGCGGCAAAACTGGGCGAGCTGGATGCACAGCCCGGGTTTGCCGAAACCTTTCTTGATGGCAGTGACGCCCCCGCTATCGGCAGCCGTTTTTTCCAGAAGCGGCTGGCTGACACGCTGGAGCGCATCGCCAGGGCCGGTACCGGTGATTTTTACCGGGGTGAACTGGCGCAGTCGATGGCGGCCGATCTGGCCCGGATCGACAGCCCGCTGACGTCGAGCGATCTGTCACGGCATCGCGCGCAACTGGTCGATCCGCTGCAGCTCGCGCACCGCAGAGGCAAGCTGTTCAACATGACGCCGCCTACCCAGGGCGTGGTGTCGCTGCTGATTCTTGCCATTCTGGATGAGCTCGACATCCGCAGCGTGCCACAGGGCAGCGCCGACTACGTGCATCTGTGTGTGGAAGCTACCAAGCAGGCATTCCTGGTGCGTGATGCGCGCGTAACCGATCCCCGGTATATGAAAATTTCCGCGCAGGCGTTACTTGCGCCCGATCATGTGCGCAGTCTGGCGCAGCGTATTGACCGCCGCCGTGCGGCGCCCTGGGGTGGCCGCACCCAGGCGGGTGATACGGTGTGGATGGGCGTCATTGATGCTGAAGGGCGCGCGGTGTCCTTCATCCAGAGCATCTACCACGAGTTCGGTGCGGGTATTGTGTTGCCGGGCAGCGGTGTCAACTGGCAGAACCGTGGTTGCAGTTTTTCGCTGGATGCCGCCGCGCTGAATGCCCTGGAGCCAGGTCGCAAGCCTTTCCACACACTGAATCCGGCGTTGGCGCGGCTGGATGACGGTCGCACCATGGTCTACGGCACCATGGGCGGGGATGGCCAGCCGCAGACCCAGTGCGCGTTGTTCACGCGCGCGATCGAGCATGGCATGGAGGCGCAGGCTGCGGTCAGCGCGCCGCGCTGGCTGCTCGGCCGCACCTGGGGCAAGCCCAGCGAGTCACTGAAACTCGAGTCGCGCTTTGACGCCGCTGTTGTCAACGAACTGGCTGCGCGCGGACACGATGTTGAAATCCTCGGCGCTTACGATGAAACCGTCGGGCATGCCGGAATGATCATCCGGCGGCCCGACGGCGTGCTCGAAGGCGGAGCCGATCCGCGCAGCGACGGCGGGGTCGCTGCGTACTAGCTGCGGGGGCTGGACCGCGGCGGCCGGTTTAGATGGCCTCGGCGACAGCTTTGCCGAGGTCCGCAGTCGTGGCATTGCCACCGAGATCCGGCGTCTTCGGGCCTTCGCGCAGCGCTGTTTCGATGGCCTTGACCACTGCAGAGCCGGCATCTTCGCAGCCGAGGTGGTCAAGCATCATCGCGCCGGCCCAGATCTGGCCGATCGGATTGGCGATCTTTTTACCGTAGATGTCAGGGGCCGAGCCGTGCACCGGCTCGAACAGGGACGGAAATTTCTTTTCCGGGTTCATGTTCGCCGA
>JAIENU010000037.1 GCA_019751125.1 Burkholderiales bacterium
GCATCGGGCAGGGGCACGTAGTCGAGTTCCAGCGCCATGTCCTTGCCGTTGCGGAAGGACCACTCGAAGAACTTCAGTGCTTCGCCGGCTGCGGCCTTGTCGGCCGGGTTGCGGTACATCAGCACGAAGGTCGCGCCGGTGATCGGCCAGGAGTCGGCGCCGCGCTGGTTGACCAGCGAGATGCCCATGCCGGGGACGCTGAACCAGTCGGCACCGGCTGCTGCTGCGGCGAAGGTCTTGTCATCCGGATCGACGAAGCGGCCGTCGCGGTTGCGCAGTTGCAGGTGCGGGATGTTGTTTTTCTTGGCGTAGGCGTATTCGACATAACCGATGGCGCCCTTGATGCGGCTGACGTTGGCGGCAACACCCTCATTGCCGCGCCCACCCACCGAGGTGGCGGCCGGCCACTGCACGGCGGCAGCCTTGCCGACCTTGGCTTTCCAGGCGGCGCTGGCTTCGCTCAGGTAATCGGTGAAGATGAAGGTGGTGCCCGAACCATCGGCGCGGTGCGCGACGGTGATGTTGAGGTCGGGCAGCTTCTTGCCGGGGTTCAGCGCGGCAATCTTCGGGTCATTCCATTTGAGGATGGTGCCCATGAACATTTCAGCGAGCACTTCGCCGGTGACGCGCAGTTCGCCCGGTTTGAAACCTTCGACGTTGATCACCGGCACCACGCCGCCGAGCACGGTCGGAAACTGGACCAGGCCATCCTTTTCCAGTTCTTCGCCGGAAAGCGGGGCGTCGGTGCCACCGAAGGTGACGGTCTTGGCGCGGATCTGGCGGATGCCGCCCGACGAGCCGATCGACTGGTAATTGAGGCCGACGTTGGTGCTCTTTTTGTAGGCTTCGGCCCATTTGGCATAAATCGGGAAGGGGAAGGTCGCCCCCGCACCCGTGATGTCGGCGGCCGCGGCCGAGGTGACAAGCGCGAGTGCGCCGGCGGCGACAGCGAGTTTCTGGATCAGTGATTTCATGGGGTTTTCCTGGAAAAAATGTAAGTGGTTGTAAATTCTGTTTGTGTAGCCTTGGGGCTGCAGTGCGCGAACGATTTTTTGAGTTGCGCAACTGTACGGTTCAATTGTTGCAGTGGCATGACAGTTGAAATCCTCCCGGCAGTGCGCTGATTTTTCTGCAAAATCAGTGGCTTGCATGATTGCGCCGGATCCGGGATGGAGGGCTGCTGCAATCCCGGTGAAACATTCTGCTGTTGCCGAGGAACATACCCATGGGCATCCGGTCTGCCCTGCAATGACAGACCGCATCACGTTGGCTTCGGGTACAATATTCGGATTACCCGGTTCAGTAACAAATTTCACATGAAAAACAACAAGTTGGATGCGCTTCGCGGCAGTCTGGTGGCGATCGTCACGCCGATGGCGGAAGACGGCAGCCTCGACCTGCCGGCGTTCCGCCGGCTGATTGACTGGCATATCGATGAAGGCACCGATGGCATCGTCGTGGTTGGTACCACCGGCGAGTCGCCGACGGTCGATTTCGACGAGCACGGCCTGCTGATCAAGACCGCGGTTGAACATGCCGGCAAACGCATCCCGATCATTGCCGGTACCGGCGCGAATTCGACGCGCGAAGCGATCGAACTGTCGCGCTTCGCCAAGGCGGCCGGCGCGGCAATGAGCCTTTCGGTGGTGCCGTACTACAACCGGCCGACGCAGGAAGGGCTTTATCGCCATTTCCGCGCGATTGCCGAGGCCGTGGACATTCCGCAGATTCTCTACAACGTACCGGGCCGCACGGTTGCCGACATGGGCAACGACACGGTGCTGCGGCTTGCCGAAGTGCCGGGCATCGTCGGCATCAAGGATGCCACCGGCAACATCGAGCGCGGCACCGACCTGCTGCGCCGCCGGCCCAAGGGCTTCAGTGTCTACAGCGGGGACGACGCCACCGGTATTGCACTGATGCTGCTCGGCGGTGATGGCGTGATTTCGGTGACCACGAATGTCGCGCCGCGGCTGATGAGCGAGATGTGCCGCGCCGCGCTTGCCGGTGATGCGGCGAAGGCGGTGGCGATCAACGACCGCCTGCTCGGACTGCATCGCCACCTGTTCTGCGAAGCCAACCCGATTCCAGTGAAATGGGCGGTGGAACAGCTGGGACTGATGGGGAACGGCATCCGTCTGCCGCTGACGCCGTTGTCGGCGCAATATCATGAACTGGTGCGCTCGGCGATGCTGCAGGCCGGGGTCGGCGCGGTTGTCAAAGGAAAAAACCATGTCGCTGCGTAAGGCCGCGGTCGTTGTTACCGCGTTGCTCGCCGGTATCACACTTGCCGCATGTTCCACATTCGAGATACCGACCAAGAAAGTCGATTACAAATCGACCACCCGCCTGCCGTCGCTGGAAATTCCGCCCGATCTGGCGCGTCCCGGCAGCGATGACCGTTTTGCGGTGCCCGAGAATCCCAAGGGCTCGGCAACCTTCTCCGAGTTCTCCAAGGATCGTGCGGCGCTACCGCAGGCCGGCGCCGGCGGCGTGCTGCCGAAAATCGAAAATGTGCGGCTGGAACGTGCCGGCACGCAGCGCTGGCTGGTTGTATCGGGCAATCCCGAGCAGCTGTGGCCGGTGGTGCGCGAGTTCTGGCAGGAGAGCGGCTTCATCGTCAACATGGAAATGCCCGAAGCCGGCGTGATGGAAACCGACTGGTCGGAAAACCGCGCGAAGCTTCCGGAAAGCGGCATCCGCGGTGCCATCGGCCGTGCCATCGACTCGCTGTATTCGACTTCCGAGCGCGACAAGTACCGCACCCGGCTCGAACGCGGTGCGCAGGCCGGCACCACCGAGATCTACATCAGCCATCGCGGCATGGAAGAGGTTTACATCACCGAGGGCAAGGACCAGCTGCGCTGGCAGCCGCGCAAGCCCGATCCCGAGATGGAGGCCGAATTCCTGCGCCGCCTGATGGTGCGCTTCGGTGTCGATACCGATCGCGCTAAAACCCAGTTCGCCACCACCAAGCCCGAGCCGCAGGCGCGTCTGGCGCGCAGCGCCGATGGCGGTGCGCTGGCGCTGATCGATCCCTTCGACCGCGCCTGGCGCCGTGTCGGCCTCGCGCTCGATCGTGTCGGTTTCACCATCGAAGACCGTGACCGTTCCAAGGGTGTGTATTTCGTCCGCTACATTGATCCCGATGCCGACGTCAAAACCAAGAAGGAAACCGGTTTCCTCGCGCGCTGGAATCCCTTCAGCAGCAGTGCGAAACCGATCAGCAAGGAGCAGTACCGCATCCTGGTGCGTGATGCCGCCGGCGGTACCGAAGTGCAGGTGCTCGACAAGGACGGCAGGCCTGATCCTTCCGACACCGCGAGCCGCATCCTGACCCTGCTACACGACCAGCTCCGCTGATGCGCCGCTGCGGCGGCTGCATCTGCGCTCATCTCCGCACCGCCCGCGTTTCACGGGCGGGGCAGTCCCGATGATCCGTTTTGCCTCGTTGGGCAGTGGCAGCGAGGGCAACGGTCTCATCGTCGAATGCGGCAACTCCCGGCTGCTGCTCGACTGCGGATTCAGCATTGCCGAAACCGTGCGCCGCCTCGCGCGCCTCGGCCTCACGCCCGACGCGCTTGATGCCGTGCTGGTGACCCACGAACACGATGACCATGTCGGCGGCGCTGCCCGTTTTGCGCGGCGTCACGACCTGCCGGTGTACATGTCCCATGGCACCTGGAATGCCGCAGGCGGCCATGGCAACTGGGGTGAAGTGGTGATCATCGACAGCCATAGCCCGTTCACGGTGGGTGACATCGAAGTGCGGCCCTATCCGGTGCCGCATGATGCGCGCGAGCCGACCCAGTTTGTGTTCGGCGACGGGTCATGCACGCTGGGCGTGCTGACCGATGCCGGCATGTCGACGCCGCACATCGAGATGATGCTCTCCGGCGCGTCGGCGCTGGTGCTCGAATGCAATCACGACGCGGCGATGCTGCGCGACAGCGCCTACCCAGAGCGCTTGAAGGCGCGGATCTCCGGGCGCCTTGGCCACCTCGACAACGGGCAGGCCGCGGGCATACTCGCCGGCATCGATCGCGGCCGCCTGCAGCATGTTGTTGCCGCCCACCTGTCGCAGAAGAACAACCGGCCGGAGCTGGCCGCCGAGGCGCTGGCTGCTGCGATGGGCTGCGCATCCGACTGGATCGGTATTGCCACGCAGGCCGAGGGTTTTGCCTGGCGCGAGATTCGGTAACGGGATTCGCTGGCGCCGCTTGAATCTTTCGCGGCATCGAGTACGAAAAAAAACCGGCCCGAAGGCCGGTTTTTTTTGCTGCAAGTAGCCGTGATTACTTCTTCGCGGCGTCCTTGGCTGCATCGGCGGCCGGGGCAGCAGCCGGGGCGGCAGCGGCAGGCTCAGTGGCGGCCGGGGCGCTGGCGTCAGCTTTCGGGGCTTCCGGAGCCGGGGCAGCAGCCGGGGCGGGGGCCGGGGCGGGAGCCGGGGCCGGAGCGGGTTTTTCGCCGCAGGCGGTCAGACCAAGCGCGAGCAGGGCGGCAACGAGAATCGAATGTTTCATGATTTCAAAGTCCTTCTGGATGTGGTTACTGATATCAGTGGGATTGGTGCTTCGGGCAGGCCTGGAATTCCGGAATTCAGCCTTGACCTTCAGTCCGGCCGCGATTTTAACAGCGTTCGGGACTGATTTCAGCAGCATGAGTTGCAGGAGATGTCGCCGGACAGCGTCACCGCTCCCGGTTCTTACAGCCCGGCAGCGCCGAGGGCGATGGGCGGCCCGCTGTATTCGGCAATCTGCTCGAAGCGCTCGAGTAATTGACAGTTGCCGACCACATCGTGCAAACCCTGTGACGCGCGCAGGTGGTCGTAGTGGAAGCGGTGCAGATAGTGGCTGCCGTCGAACAGAACGAAGGGGTCGTAGGCTTTTTTGGCTTGCTTCTGCGTTTCGCGGATCACGCAGGCAGGGCCGAATTGCCGCGCCAGTTCGAGCAGCCGCGGCTGCTCCATCGCGAGTTTGCTGCAGTCGTGGAGGATGATGTACAGCCGGTTTTCACGCGCCTTGCGCAGCAACTGGCGCAGCAGTTCGATGCGTTCGCTGCGGTTCCAGTCGCGGCTCAACCTGCGGTCGAAGACGCGGATTACCTGCTGCGTCTGCGGAATCATTTCCTCGATCAGCGCCTCGTACTCGCGCATGCCCTCGAAGCGGCGGTACATCGTGTTCGGCAGGTTGCCGCTGCCGCTGTTGCCGGCAGTCTCGTTCATGCCGGCGCTGGCGCCAGATAGCCGGCGCGATACCAGGCGTAAAGCAGTTCCAGTGCTGCTGCCGGCGGCTTGCCGGCAGCGCAGCGCCGGCGGTCGGCCAGTTTCCGCAGCCAGCTGCGCGCGGCGGCGGGTGGCGCCACACGTTCGCCGTTGATGTAGAAGGCCGTGGCGTCGTAGAGCAGGATGGTGGCCGCGGCCAGCGCGATGCCCTGCGTCTGCAGCCGGCGCGCGAAGGCGGCCGCACCCAGCGGCCGGACCGGCGCGCTGAACACCACCTGCGGCTTGGGTGTGCTCAGTTCCTCGCCGACAAAGCGCAGCAGCTCGCTGTGCGGCGAACTCAGCTGGTCGAGCATGTTGATCAAGCCGGCGCTCATCCCTGCCGGTATCCGTCCTGGATGGCGCGTCGCCTTCAGGCCGGGGTCGGCATAGATTTCATCGGTATTCAGTCGCTCTTGCAGGAAATCGAGGAAGCGCGCGCAGATATCCTGGGCCGACGGCGAGCGAAAACCGATCGACAGCGTCAGGCAGTCGCTCAGTGCCACGCCGTCGTGGGCGTAACGCGGCGGCAGGTAGAGCATGTCGCCGGCATCCAGTGTCCATTCCTGCTGCGGCGTGAAGTGGCGCAGGATTTTCAGCGGCGCATTCTCGACCAGCGTCAGGTCGCGCTGGCGGCTGACCTGCCAGCGGCGGCGGCCTGCGCCCTGCAGCAGGAACACGTCATAGCTGTCGAAATGCGGGCCGACACCGCCACCCGGCGGCGCGTAGCTGACCATCAGGTCATCGAGCCGGGCGTGAGGGATGAAGGCGAACTGGTCGAGCAGTTCGCGGCCGCGCGGCAGCCACAGATCGACGCCCTGCACCAGCAGCGTCCAGTTGCGCGCCGGCAGCCGTGCAAGCTCGGCGCGGCGGAAGGGGCCGTGGCTGACCTGCCAGCGCCGGCCGTCGCGCCGGATCAGCCGCGACTCGGTTTCGGGCTGCATCGCCAGCCGCATCAGCTCGTCACGGTCGATGACCGCAGTGGCCGCGGGCAGCGCGGCACGGGCGAGCAGCGGCTTTTTCTGCCAGTGCCGGCGCATGAATTGCGCAGGGGTCAGGCCGCCGAGCAGGTTGGATTTCATGGCCGGATTATAGTGAACCCTTGCATGAGGCTTGACCGCTCCCCGGCTTTATTCACAGAATCGCGACCTTGACATCCCGCCCGGGCGAGCCAGCAGCACTTGCCCGGATTTCCCGCCCGGCTGCCGCACTTGAGGATTTCCGATGCTGATCGCAAAAAACACCGTAGTGACCCTGAATTTCGAGCTGAAAGATGCGCAGGGTGAATTGATCGAAAAAACCGATGAACCCATCGCCTATCTGCACGGCGGCCACCACGGCATTTTCCCGCTGGTCGAGCAGGCGCTCGACGGCAAGAAGGCCGGCGACTCCTGCCAGGTGCGGCTCGCGCCCGAAGACGCCTTCGGCCAGTACGATGCCGAGCTGGTGCAGGTCGAGACCCGCGACAAGTTTCCGCCCGATGTGAAAGTCGGCATGCAGTTCGAAGGCCGCGGTGACCAGTCAGGCCATTCGATGGTCTACACCGTGACCGATGTTGCTGCCGACAAGGTGGTGGTGGACGGCAACCACCCGTTGGCCGGGCAGACGCTGCAGTTCAACTGCACGGTCGCCGAAGTGCGTGCCGCGACCGAGGAAGAACTGTCGCACGGCCATGTGCATGGTCCGCACGGGCATCACCACTGAAAATATCAATAAAAACAATGGGTTATATAAACCCGTTATCAATCTTCGCGGGCGATCTGGCGTAATCGATAAACCAGCTCCAGCGCTTCGCGTGGTGACAGCGCATCCGGATCACAGTCACGCAACAGATCAACCGCCGGATGCGGTTCGGCTTCCGGAGCTGGCGCAGCGGCCGGCGCGGCGCTGAACAAATCTCCCTGCGGCAATTGCGCCGCCGCCTCGAGTTCGGCGAGGCGTTTGCGTGCGCTGCGGATCACCGCACCGGGCACGCCCGCCAGCTGCGCGACCTGCAGCCCGTAGCTGCGGCTGGCCGGACCTTCCTCGACGCTGTGCAGGAACACGATGCTGTCCTTGTGTTCGACCGCATCAAGATGCACGTTGGCGATTTCGCGGAACTCCGCGGCGAGCTGTGTCAGCTCGAAGTAATGCGTGGCGAACAGCGTGTAACAGCGGTTCTTCTCGATCAGGTGCCGCGCAATCGCCCAGGCCAGCGACAGGCCGTCGTAGGTCGAAGTGCCGCGGCCGATTTCATCCATCAGCACCAGGCTCTGCGGCGTGGCGTGATGCAGGATGTACGCGGCCTCGGTCATTTCCACCATGAAGGTCGAGCGTCCGCCGGCGAGGTCGTCGGCGGCGCCGATGCGGGTGAAGATGCGGTCCAGCGGGCCGAGCCGCGCGCGTGTTGCCGGCACGAATGAACCGCAGTGCGCGAGCAGCGCAATCAGCGCGGTCTGCCGCATGTAAGTGGATTTGCCGCCCATGTTCGGGCCGGTGATCAGCAGCATGCGGCGGTTGGTGGCGAGCCGCGCATCGTTGGCAATGAAGGGCGAGACCTGGGCCTCAACCACCGGATGGCGTCCGCCCTCGATTTCGATCACCGCATCGTCGGTGAATTCCGGCGCCGACCAGTTCAGTGCCGCCGCGCGTTCGGCAAAGGCAGCGAGCATGTCGAGCTCGGCCAGTGCCGCGGCGATGCGCTGCAGCCCCGGCACCTGCGGTGCGAGGTCGCGCAGCAGCTGCTCGTACAATAATTTCTCGCGGGCCAGCGCACGTTCCTGTGCCGACAGCGCCTTGTCCTCGAAGGTCTTCAGTTCCGGCGTGATGTAGCGCTCGGCATTCTTCAGTGTCTGCCGCCGCCGGTAATCTTCGGGCACTTTTTCCGATTGCGCGCGGGTGACCTCGATGTAAAAACCGTGGACGCGGTTGTATTCGACTTTCAGCGTGCTGATGCCGCTGCGTTCGCGCTCGCGCACCTCAAGCTCGGCGAGGAAGGCGCCGCAGTTGTCCTGGATGCCGCGCAGCTCATCCAGCTCCGCATCAAAACCGTCGGCAATCACGCCGCCTTCACGGATCACCGAGGCCGGCTCGGGCTTGATCGCGGCGGTGAGCAGCGTGCTGGCCGCATCAAGCGGTGCGAGATCGGCGGCAAGGGTGGCGAGGCGGCCGGCGGTGATGCCGCCCAGCGCCGCGGTGACCTCGGGCAGGCGGGCCAGCGAATCGCGCAGCCCGGACAGGTCACGCGGGCGCGCGGAAGCCAGCGCGATACGCGCTGCGATGCGCTCGACATCGGCCATGTGTTGCAGCGGTGCGCGCACCTTCTGCACGCGTTCATCGTCAATCAGCGCCGCCACCGAGGTATGTAATGCAGCCGCGGTGCTGCGATCAGTCATCGGGTGGTGCAGTGCATGACGCAGACGGCGGCTGCCCATGCCGGTGGCGCAGGTATCGAGCAGCGAGAGCAGGGTCGGCGCCGCTTCGCCGCGGATGGTTTCGGTGAGTTCGAGGTTGCGCCGGGTCGCCGGGTCCATGCGCAGATAACTGCCTTCCGATTCAACCTGCAGCGCCAGCACATGCGCAATCGAAGCGCCCTGCGTGGACTTGGCGTAATCAAACAGCGCGCCGGCAGCGGCGACCGCCACCGGCAAATCCTTGGCGCCGAAGCCGGCGAGGTCGCGCGTGCCGAACTGTGTGCACAGTGTGCGTGTCGCGGTTTCGGTATCAAAACGCCACGGCGGCAACTGGCGCACCACCACCGTGCTCGCAATCTCCGCGCTGCCATCAGCGACGAGAATTTCCGCGGGACGCAGCCGTTCCAGTTCTGCGGCGAGTGCCGCCGGCACGGTTTCCATCACACAAAAGCGGCCCGAGGATAGCGAAAGCCAGGCCAGCCCGAGCACGCCGCCAGCGCGGTGCACGGCGAGCAGCAGGTTGTCGCTCTTGTCATCGAGCAGCGCCGACTCGGTCAGTGTGCCCGGCGTGACGATGCGCACCACCTTGCGCTCGACCGGTCCCTTGGAGGTTGCCGGATCGCCGATCTGCTCGCAGATCGCCACCGACTCGCCGAGCTTGACCAGCTTGGCCAGATACTGATCAACCGCATGAAAAGGCACACCGGCCATCTTGATCGGCGAGCCCGCCGACTCGCCGCGGGAGGTCAGCGTGATGTCGAGCAGCCGCGCCGCGCGCTCGGCGTCCTCGAAAAACAGTTCGTAAAAATCACCCATCCGGTAGAACACCAGCAGGTCGGGGTGTTCGGATTTGATGCGCAGGTATTGCTGCATCATCGGGGTGTGGCCGGAGGCGTCGGTGCCGGGTCTTGCTGATTTCATCTTGTGGATTATAAGGGGCGGTACATGGAGAGGTGAAAGGTTGCGATGACCTTATGAATCTCTCAATGGGCCATATATCGCTTGATATGCATCCCTTACTTTTTTGGCGTGAGGTTCGGAATTGATCATCGCTGAGATTCCAAGACAACCTAGTTGCGAGAGTGCGACCGATGACGTCATCAGACCTGCTATATGCTTAGGTTTATAGCTTTGAGCAATATCGCTTTGTGTATTTCTTGCTTTAACTTGTATCGAGCCGCCATGTGTGAAGCCGCACAGGTTTCGCCAGACATCAGACTTTATTCTTCGTAATGCGCCATCCCTAAATGCGCCTTTTGATTCTATGTCTCTAATTAATATGTCTACTTTCGGTGGTTCTTTGTCTTTAAGAAAAGATGCGATGTCCTTGTCTGTTGCGCAGAATCCGTACCAGACACCTCTCAGGTAAGACTCGAACTGCGGGCGAAATAAAGCAAACGCTGATCCTAAGACGCCGTGGTCAACAAGAGTATGAATGCCCATATGATGTTCTAGGCAAAGGTGAAAAAGAGATATTGCGACCCTATTTCGATTGTTGGTGGGAAAGGTAATGCCGTTTGTAAGCGAAACTGCGGACTCCATCCATCGTTTTGACTGGCTGATGGCTTCCTCTAACTTAGCCATTTCTTTTTCGTCTCGCATTGAGTGCCTAAAGATGGTCAGATTTTTCTAACTTGTTGTTGCTAAAAGAAAATAAATAGCGCCGCACTAGTTTTTATACCTTCGGCATTTGCTTGTGAGTTGCCATCGGATTTTGTGTCCATATTCTAAGCGTTGTGCCGTGATCCACCCACGCCTGCGTTAGCATCCGGTCACGGTTTTTACGCATACAGGGAGCGGGACATGGCTAGTGATGTCACAGTAATCGGCGCAGGCGCCATCGGTATCGTGTCGGCATTGATGTTGAGGCGCGAAGGGCATCGGGTGACGGTGATCGACCGGCAGGCGCCGGGCGAAGGGGCTTCCTTCGGCAATGCCGGTTCGCTGGCGCCGAGTTCGATTGTGCCGATCGCGCTGCCGGGAACCATCCGCCAGGTGCCGAAATGGCTGCGTGATCCGCTGGGGCCGCTGACACTGTCCTGGCAGCAGTTGCCGAAGATGCTGCCGTGGTTCCTGCATTTCAACCGCGCCTGTGGCGAGGATCGTGCGCGGCGCGCGGCGACGCTGCTGCGGGCGATGAACACGCCTTCCATCGAAGGTTATGCCGAGCTGCTGGCCGAGGCCGGTGCATCGGATTTGCTGCGCCGACAGGGCATGCTGCATGTCTACCGTCGTGAGGCTTCATTCAACGGCAGTGCCTTTGGCCGCGAACTGCGCCGTGACAATGGCTGTGAATTCGAGATCGTCGATGCGGATCGTATCCACGCGTTGGCACCGGGCCTGTCGAAAGAATACCGCTATGGATTTTTCCTGCCGGACAACGCCCACCTTGCAGGCCCCGGCAATGTGGTCAAGGCGCTGGCGGCGCATCTGCAGCGGATCGGTGGCGTAATCGAGCAGGCCGAGGTGACGGCGATACGTGGTGCCGGTCAGGGTGTGACACTGGAAGTCGGCGGACGCACACGGCAGGCCGATATCGTGGTGCTGGCTGCGGGTCATGCCTCGGGCCGTTTCGCCGCGCAGGTCGGCACCCATGTGCCGCTGGCGCCCGAGCGCGGGTATCACATCCAGATTCCGGGCGCGGAGCCGGGGCTGCATTGCCCGGTGACGGACGGCGAGGGGCGGTTTGTCGCGACGCCGATGGCCGGCGGATTGCGTTTTGCTGGTACTTCGGAATTCCAGGCCGCCGGTGCGCCGCCGAACTGGGATCGTGCCGAGATTCTGGCCAAGCAGGCCAAGAGCATGTTCCCGGGGCTGGAAGTGAAGAACTACAGTCGCTGGATGGGTGTGCGGCCGTCAACGCCGGATTCAGCGCCGGTGATCGGACGTTCGCCTCGGCATCCTGGCGTGCTGTTCGCCTTCGGCCACGGCCACTGGGGGCTGATGGCGGCCCCGGCGACCGGTCGCATCGTCAGCGATCTGGTGGCCGGACGCACGCCGAAGATTGATCCGGCGCCGTTCAGTGCGGATCGGTTTGGCTGGTTCTGAACCGGACCGTTACTTCACTTCGATATTGGCCTGTTTGACGATCTTCGCCCAGCGCGCCAGTTCGGCCTTCTGAAAGGCGTCGAATTCGGCGCTGCTGTTGGCTATGGGCTCGCCGCCCATGTCGATGATCCGCTGGCGCACATCGGGCAGGTTGACGATGCGCACGATCTCGCTGTGCAGGCGCGTGACCACGGCGGCGGGGGTTTTTGCCGGGGCCCAGAAGCCGTACCAGGAACCGGTGGTCATGTCCTTGAAGCCGGTTTCAACAAAGGTCGGTACCTCGGGCCACTGCGGCAGGCGTTTTTCCGAGGTGATGCCCAGCGTGCGCAGCCGGCCGGCCTTGATGAATTCACCGACCGCCGAGGGGCTGTTGAACATGAACTGGATCTGGCCGGTGATGACATCGGTGATCGCCTGGCCCTGACCCTTGTACGGCACATGGACCATGTTCGTGCTGGTTACTGATTTCAGCAGCTCGGCAGTGAGGTGGGTGGAGGAGCCGGAACCGGAGGAACCGAAGGACAGGTCTCCGGGGCGGGCCTTGGCCAGCGCGATGAAGCCCTTGATGTTCTTCACCGGCAGCGCGGGTGTCACGACCAGCATCAGCGGCGAGGACGAGGCCACGGTGATCGGTGCGAAATCGCGCACCGGGTCGTAGGTCATCTTGGTGAACAGGCTGGGCACGATGACATGGATCGAGGAGTTGGCGAGCAGCGTATAGCCGTCAGGCGCGCTTTTCGCGACCTGCTCGGCGCCGATCATGCCGCTGGCACCGGCGCGGTTTTCAACGATCACCGGTTGCCCCAGCGACTCGCCGAGTTTCTGCGCGACGATACGCGCGGTGATGTCCACCGGGCCGCCGGGTGCGAACGGCGCCATGATGCGAATCGGGCGCGTGGGGAAGGTTTGTGCCGATGCCGGCGTGGCGATGAGGCCGGCGAGTGCAAGCATGAAGACGATGCGCATGACGTTCTCCTGGAACGGTTCGGATGGGGCGGCGGGTTTGGTGCTGATGGTGAATGATTATAGTCAGAACATCAGCGATCCCATGCGATAGCTTTTATAATCGTTCGCATTCCAAATATTTTCCCTTGTGGAGACGGCAACCATGGCAAGAACAGGCTGGGGCGGTAAAACGGTATACGGCGCGCGCGTCGGCATTCTGATGCTGGATACCAAATGGCCGCGGCCGCCGGGTGACACCGGCAACGCCTATACCTGGCCCTTCCCGGTGCTGTACAAGGTGGTGCCCGGCGCCAGCGCGCGCGTGGTGATCCACGAAAAGGGCAAGGGCCTCGGTCCGGCCTTTCTCAAGGCGGCCGAGGAGCTGGTGAAGGAAGGTGCGGATGGCATCACCACCACCGGCGGCTTCCTGGCGATTTTCCAGAAGGACCTGGCTGCCCACGTCAATGTGCCGGTGGCGAGTTCATCGCTGTTCCAGATTCCGCTGGTGCAGCGCCTGCTGCCGCCGGGCAAACGCGTCGGCGTGTTGTCGGTGCATGGCGACCGCATCACCCCGGAGCACTGGGATGCCGTCGGTGCGCCGCATGACACGCCGGTGATGGGCACCGAGAACGGCCGCGAATTCACCCGCGTGATGCTGGGTGACACCGTGGACATGGATTACGAGATGGCCGAGCAGGACATCATGGAGGCCGGTGACGAGCTGCTGCGCCGCCATCCCGATGTCGGTGCCATCGTCTGCGAGAACCACAACATGGCGCCCTATGCCGCTGCGCTCAACGCGCGGCTGCGTATTCCCATTTTCACCGTTTATACCTTCGTCACCTGGTTTCACGCCGGCCTGCAGCCGCGCGACTTTGGTTTCCCGGGTTCGGCCCCGCAGCAGCACTGGCGCGAGCGCTGAGCGATGGAGCTTGGCCTGCGCGGCCGCGTCGCCGCAATCTCCGGCGGCAGCGAAGGCATCGGCCGCGCCACCGCGCTGCGTTTTGTGCGCGAAGGCGTGAAGCTGGCGTTGTGCGCGCGCCGTGTTGATGTGCTTGAGGCCTTTGCCGCCGAGCTGCGCGCGCTGGGTGGCGAGGTGCTGGCCGTTCCGGCGGACGCCTCGAAGCCGGGAGAGATGGAGCGCTTCATCGCTGAAACGGTGCAGCACTATGGTCGTATCGACATCCTGGTCAACAATGCCGGCAGCACTGCGCAGGGCCCGTTTGAAAAAGCCGATGACGCGGTGTGGGAATACGATCTGAGCGTCAAACTCATGGCCCAGGTGCGCGCCGCGCGGGCGGCGATTCCGCACATGCGCCGCCAGGGTGACGGCCGCATCGTCAACATCAGCATGGCCGGCGCCAAGAATCCGCATGCCGCCTCCTTCCCGACCAGCGTCAGCCGTGCCGCCGGGCTGGCCTTTACCAAGGCGCTGTCGAAGGAAGTCGCCGGCGACAACATCCGCGTCAACGTCATCGGCCTCGGCTGGATCAAGTCGCGGCAGCAGCAGCGCCGCGCGGAGATTGCCGGCATCACCCTCGACGAGCATTACGCCAGGCTCGCGCCGAACGTGCCGCTGGGCCGCTTGGGCGATCCCGACGAAGTGGCGGCGGTGATCGTGTTCCTCGCCTCGGATGCGGCTAGTTATGTCACCGGAAGCTGCGTCAATGTAGATGGCGGGCATTGCGGGGTTCTGTAGCAGCGTGACAACGGTTGTCGGCAAATGGCTGCCGAATTGTTGACTTAAGTAACGTCGTCAGGACGTTGCTGCTACCATGCTGGCACATCCCTGTCCCAGGGAGGCCTGATTCTCGTTGAGTTCCGGCTGGCGGGGATGGCTCAAGCTGGGTACTGCTTGCCGGACCTTTGAGGCCATTTTGCTTCTTCGCCGATCATCCATCATGCAGGGCGTGAAATATCCGGTCATGCACGACAGCCGCAGCATGGCCTTGCTGTTTGCGGTCATGCTGATTCTCCTTGGTCTGATCGGCGTGCATCAGAGTTATACCGACTACCGGCGTGTGGAAAACAGGGAAGGCAATCTGCTGCGATCCAGTGCCGCAGTGATTGCCGAGGCTGTCGGCATCGAGTTGACGGTGGTTGACAAGGCGCTGCAGATGCTGCGCGGTAATCTTGTTCCCGACAAGGGCAGCGTGTTCGAGCACGTTGAGCTGGATTACCTGATGGTCACTCTTGCGCAATCCATGCAGGGCGTGCGCACCTTCCTGCTGCTTGATGCCAACGGCCGTGCCATTGCATCGAACAGGCCCGAACTTCGGGGGAGGGACTTTAGTGAGAGGGAGTATTTCAAGCGGGTCAAGGCCAACCCGGATCCCGGCAAGCTGTTCATATCACAACCCTTTGAAACCGTACTTGGCGTTTACTCGTTGAATGTCACGCGTGCAGTGATCACACCTGGCGGAAATTTCGCAGGTGCTTTCATCGCGACGCTGGATCCCGGTTATATCTCCGTATTGCTGCGTGCCGCGCTGACTGCTCCCGATACCCGGGTGCGACTGGTTCACGACAGCGGCTCGCTGTTCCAAATGGAGCCGGCAACCAAGGGGCATGCCGCCAAAAAGGATCTGGATCGTTCGGGCTCGTTGCTGCGCCGGCATCTTGATGGCAATACGACACTGAGCCTGCTGTCAGGCCTTGACTATTCGACCGGTACCGAACGTCTGATGGCACAGCACACGGTGCAGCTTGCTGGGGTGCCAATGGACGGGCATCTCGTCACCGGGGTCAGTCGCGAACGTGAGGCGATTTTTGCCAGCTGGCGTCAGCGCACCATCGGCTATGGCTTGATGTATCTGCTGCTGGTCACCCTGTCGGTGGTGGGCTGGCGTTACCTGATTTTGCGCGAAGACGAGCGCAGGCAGGCGCTGGCCGAGCGCGAGGCGGAGCGCCGTGTCGATGCGGAGCGGCTGGCGTTGGCGCTGGATGGCGGAGACCTGGGTTTGTGGGACTGGCATATTCCGAGCGGCCGGGTGGTTTACGACACGCGCTGGTGTTCCATGCTCGGGTACGGGGTTGACGAAATCGCCCCGCATATCGACAGCTGGCGTGGACTGGTCCATCCCGAGGATTGGCCGGGGGTCAGTGCAAAACTTGAGCCTCATCTGAGGGGGGAAACGCCAGCCTACCGTGTCGAGATGCGCCTGCGCCATCGTGACGGGCGCTGGATCTGGGTGCTCGATGCAGGCAAGGTTACCGAGCGCGATGTAAATGGCGTCGCCCTGCGTGCAGTTGGTACGCACCTTGACATTACCGAGCGCAAAAAGGCCGAGGCCAGTATCGCCAAGCTGACACGCCAGTACGCGGTGCTGGGGAGGATCAGCGAAATGATAGTCAGGGCCCGCGATTCCGAAGTGATGTTGCGGGAGGCATGTCGAATTGCCGCCGAAGATGGTGAACTGCCTCTGGTCTGGCTGGGGCGCGTGGCGCCGGACAGCCAGGACGTGAAGGTGGTGGCTGCTGCCGGTATTGCGCAGGGCTTCGCTCAGGGTTTGAAGGAGAGCCTGGATTCGGCATTGCCCGAAGGCAGGGGGCCTTTTGCGGTGGCTTTGCGCGAGCGACGGTCCGTGGTGGTTGAGGATTACCAGCAGTCGATGATGACCGCGCCGTGGCGCAGGCGCGCGATTGTCTGGAATCTGGTGTCGGTTGTGGTCTGTCCGATCATCCGCAACGGTGAGGTCTGGGGCGGCATCAGCTTCTACTCGGGGCAGGCCGGTTTTTTCGAGTCAGACCAGATCCGGCTGATTGAGGAGCTGACCGCCAATGTGGGTTTTTGTCTTGACACCCTTGATGCCGACCAGCAGCGGCGTGATCTTGAGCGCAGCCTGAGGTTGCTGTCACGCCTGGTCGAGGCCAGTTGCGACGGGGTGTACATCACCGATGCAGATAACCGTTTCACTATGGTCAACCCCGCGTTTTGTGAGTTGACCGGTTACACGGCCGATGAGCTGATTGGCGCTGAGCCCTCAATCCTCAAATCGGGGCGACAGGACGGAACTTTTTACCAGGAGATGTGGAGCCAGTTGCAGCGTGACGGCCACTGGCAGGGCGAGATTTGGGATCGCCGCAAGAATGGCGAAATCTTTCCGGCGCTGCTGTCGATCACCGAACTGCATGACGAACAGGGCAGGCTTGATCACCGTATTGCCTTTTTCTCAGACATCAGCGCGCAGAAAGCTGTGCAGCAGAGGGTGGAGCACCTTGCGCACCATGACCTGCTTACCGATCTGCCCAACCGCTACCTGCTCAACGACCGTGTTGCCAGCGCGGTTGGCCGGGCTGCAAGGCGCAAAGGCCATATTGCGCTGCTCTATCTTGACCTTGACCGTTTCAAATACGTCAACGATGCGTTGGGTCACGATATCGGGGATCATCTGCTGCGTGCGGTGGCGAAGCGGATTTTTTCCTGCGTGCGGGGCAGTGATACCGTGTGCCGTGTCGGCGGTGATGAGTTTGTGGTGCTGCTTGATGATGTTGTGGCGGGCGAGGATGCGGCGCGTGTTGCCGAAAAGATCATGGCTGCGGTGTCGGCGCCTTATGAAATTGCCGGGCACACGATGGTTGTTGGTGTCAGCGTCGGCATAGCTGTTTATCCGGACAACGGCACGACACCCGACGAGCTGCTGCGTGGCGCAGATGCGGCACTGATAAACGTCAAGCAGTCGGGGCGCGGCAATTTCGGGTTTTATTCGCAACAGCTGGGCGATCGGGCGGTCGAGCGACTGCACATGGAAAATGATCTTCGCGGTGCCTGCGAGCGTGGCGAGATTTTCCTGGTGTATCAGCCGCAGTTCGACATTGCCACCGGCAAGGTGGTCGGTGTCGAGGCGCTGGCGCGTTGGCGCCATCCGGTGAAAGGCGTAGTGTCGCCGTCGCACTTCATCCCAGTGGCCGAGGATAGCGGTCTGATACTCGATATTGGGGTCTTTGTGCTGCGCGAGGCCTGCCTGCAGATGAGCGAATGGCGTCGGCACGGCCTGCTGGATGTGTCGGTGGCAGTCAATGTTTCGGCGGTGCAGTTCCGGCAGGCCGATCTGGTGGAGCGGTTGCAGCGGATTATCGCGGAGACTGGTTTGCCCCCACGATTACTCGAGCTGGAGGTCACTGAAAGCGTGGTCATGGAAAACGTTGATTCGGTGCTTGAAAAATTTTCCGGCATTCACGCATTGGGTATTAGCCTTGCGCTGGATGATTTCGGTACTGGCTATTCTAGTCTGTCCTATCTGCGGCGCATCCCGGCGCAAAAACTGAAGATTGATCAATCCTTTGTCCGCGACCTGCCGGCCAATGCGGACGCTGCTGCCATTGCGCGCACCATCGTCGGCATGGCGCATGCGTTAGAGCTGCATGTGCTGGCCGAGGGGGTGGAGCGTCAGGATCAGGCCGATTTTCTGCGCGGCATTGGTTGTGGTCGGGGGCAGGGCTATCTGTTTGCGCGGCCCATGGACGTCGTGGCATTCGAGCGCTGGCTGGTCGAACGCAATGCGAAGGAGGCTTCCATTTGAACGGTCGAATATCGCGGTTTTTTTGCTGGTGTCTGTTGTCCGGCGTGCTGTCGGCTGACATCGCCGGAGCCGCCGATGCGGTTGAATTGCGCGTGGGTGTTTATGCCAATGAGCCCAAAATCCTGCTCGACGATAGTGGCCGCCCATCAGGAATTTTTGGTGACCTGCTGCTGGAAATCGCACGCCGTGAAGGCTGGCTTATCAAGGCAGTACCTTGTGAATGGCAAGTCTGCCTGGATGCCCTGCGCGAAGGTCGCATCGATCTGATGCCCGATGTCGCGCTCAGCGGTGAGCGGGAGGCGGTGTTTGATTTTCACCAGGTGCCGGTGTTGCATAGCTGGTCGCAGATCTACAGCCATCCTGGCGAAAACATTTCGTCGATGCTGCAACTCCAAGGCAAGCGCATTGCGGTGCTGGAGGGCTCCGTGCAGGAGGATTTTTTGCGGCGCCTGCTTCGCGAGTTTGGTGTCCGTGCGGTGCTGGTGCCGGTGCGCAGCCTGCTCGAAGGTTTTGCGATGGCCGCCGATCATCGGGTTGCCGCCGTGGTGGCGAATCATCGCTTCGGCGACCTTCATTCGCCTGATTACCGCTTGGTGGAAACGCCGGTGATGTTCCAGCCATCACGGCTGTACTTCGCTACCGGAAATGGGCGCGGCGCCGAATGGCTTGCAGCGATTGACCGCCACATGCAGGTTTGGCAGGCTGTTCCGAATTCGATTTATTTCGAGGTGCTCAAGCGCTGGGGGGCACCGCAGCCGGCAACGCGGGTGCCTGCGGCTCTGTGGTGGGCACTTGCTGGCATGGTGGGTTTGTTGTTGCTGGTGCTGGCAATCACCGTGTTGCTGCGACGACAGATCGGGGTGCGGACACGGGAATTGAAGTCCAGCGAAGAGCGACTGGAGACCATTCTCAACAGTGTTGATGCCTACATTTACATCAAGGATTTGCAGTTGCGTTATCAGTACGCCAATCGCAAGGTCTGCGACCTCTTCGGTGCGCCGCCCGAGTTTGTAGTGGGGCGGGGTGACGAGGATTTTTTCGACGCGAAAACCGTGGAGAAACTGCGCATCAACGATGAGCGGGTGATCGCGGGCGGAGAGCGGGTTGTGGAGGAGGAGGTTAATCGCAGTCGTGATGGCCGTGTTACGCACACCTATCTCTCGGTCAAACTACCTTTGCGCGATTCCAGCGGGAAAATCCATGCGCTGTGCGGCATCTCGACCGATATCACCGAGCAGCGCAGGTTGGCCGAGGAGATTCACCAGTTGTCTTTCTACGACCCGCTGACACATCTGCCCAACCGGCGGCAATTCCTTGAGCGTCTGGCCGAGATTCTGGGGCACGGCGATCCGGAATCCGAATCGGAGGGTGGAGGCAGGTACGGTCCAAGGCCTGGTGCGCTGCTGTTGGTAAATCTTGATCATTTCCGGATGGTCAATGAGACCCTGGGGCATGACAAGGGCGACCTGCTGCTCCAGGACATGGCGCGCAGGTTGCTGCAACACGTCGGGCCCGAGGATTTTCTGGGTCGTCTCAACGCCGACGAGTTCGGCATGTTGCTGAATGTTGCTACGGTCGACCAGTCACGCTGCGCGCAGGAGGTGGAGCGGCGCGCCCGCCATATTCTTTCGGACATTGAGCAGCCATATTATTTTGGCGAGCAGCAACATCTCGGTACGGCGAGCATCGGTATTGCCCTGTTCCCGGCTTCCGAAGGGCTGACCGAGGACATCCTGAAGCATGCAGAGCTGGCGCGTGACCGTGCAAAAGTCGATGGCCGCAATACCATTCGATTTTATGATCCGCAGATGCAGTCGCGGATGCAGGCACGTGCTGAACTGGATGCTGACATGCGGTTGGCGTTGCGAGAGGGGCAATTCCTGCTGCATTACCAGCCGATGGCAGATCTCGACGGTCGCTTCGTTGGCAGCGAGGCACTGGTGCGCTGGCGGCATCCTTTGCGTGGTGTTGAATCGCCAGCGCATTTTATCCCGCTTGCCGAAGAGAGCGGACTGATCCTGCCGTTGGGTCGCTGGATTCTCGAGGAGTCCTGCCGGCAACTGGTGGCCTGGGAGCGCGATCCGGAAACTGCGGGGCGCTTTATTGCGATCAATGTCAGCGCCTTCCAGTTCCGTCACCCGGATTTTGTCGATCAGGTTCTGGCTGCGCTGGAGCAGACCGGCGCCAATCCTGCCTTGCTGGAGTTGGAGCTGACAGAGAGTCAGCTTATCGACAATCTTGATGAGGTTCGGGGAAAAATGACCCTGTTGAAGCAGCGCGGCGTTTGCTTCTCGCTTGATGATTTTGGAACCGGCTACTCCTCCCTGCTGTCACTGATGCGTTTGCCGCTGGATAAGCTGAAGATCGATCAGTCCTTCATTCAGGGGCTGCCGGAAAACGCGGAGAGTGTGGCGATCGTCAGGGCCGTGGTTGGTCTTGGTGAGAGCCTGGGCATACGTGTAATAGCAGAGGGCGTGGAAACAGAAGCGCAACGCAAGGCGCTGATCGAGCTTGGCTGCAATTATTTTCAGGGTTATCTGATTGGCCGTCCGCAGCCGGCCACGTCACGCACCGGTACCTGTTGATGTACCCGATGGAGCGGCTTTCGGTCTTTCTGCTGGTGTTGGTCATGGCCGCCTGCACGCCGCAGCAGATGCTGCTCTCGGCGCTGGTGCCCGACGGCACGGCGTCGATGCTGCTCGGCAACCTGCAGGGCATCGCCGATGCCAATCGCCAGCGCATCGCTGAACTGGAACAGCGCGGCGACTGGCCGGGGCTGGCCGCCTTCGCTGAACAGAACATCAGCCGTGATCCTTTCAGCGCCGAGTGGCGGCTGGTCGCCGGTTATGCCTGGTCGCAGGCGCGTGAATTCGGCCGCGCGGCTGCGCAGTTTGCCGAGATGGTGCGCATCGCGCCGGACGAGGTGCTGGCTTATCACCTGCTGGCCGAGGCGCAGCGCGAATCAGGGCAGCCGGAGCGCGCAGTGGTGACGCTGGAGCGTGCATTGCAGATCGATCGCGAGCCGGCGCAGACACTGCGTCTGCTGGGTGATGCCGAAGCAGCGCGCGGCCGGCATGCCGCCGCGATGGAGGCCTATCGCCGGGGTTTGTCCACCCAGGCCAATATGGCGCCGGCGTGGTTCGGGCTGGGGCGCTCGGCGTTGCGGCTGGGGCGCGAGCGTGATGCCGCGGAGGCGCTGGCCAATCTGCAGCGGCTGCAGGCGCCGCAGGCGGCGGAACTGCAGAAACTGATGACCAGGCCCTGAAGTCGGGCCCTGCAGATCAGGCTTTGAGCGCCGGTGTCAGGTGCGGCGCAATCAGCGGCAGCAGTTGCGCGAACACCTTCGGATTGCCGGCGACGATGTTGCCGGACTCGAGATAACCCTCGTTGCCCTGCAGGTCGCCGACCAGGCCACCGGCTTCGGTGATCAGCAGCGCGCCCGCGGCAATGTCCCATTTGCTCAGGCCGATTTCCCAGAAACCGTCGAGGCGTCCGGCGGCGACATAGGCGAGGTCGAGCGAGGCCGAACCGGGCCGGCGCAGGCCGGCGCTGTTCTTGATGATGTCGCGCATCATGCCGAGGTACTGCTCGAGGTGCGCAAGCTCGCGGTACGGGAAGCCGGTGCCGATCAGCGCCGACTGGATGTGCGGCCGCTTGCTGACGCGCAGCCGCGATTCATTGAGGAAGGCGCCGCGGCCCTTGGTCGCGGTGAAGAGGTCGTTGCGGCCCGGGTCATAGACCACGGCCTGGGTGATCACGCCTTTCTGTGCCAGCGCGATCGACACCGCGTACTGTGGAAAGCCGTGCAGGAAATTGGTGGTGCCGTCGAGCGGATCGATGATCCACTGGTATTCGGGGTGGCCGGAGCCCGTTGATCCGCCGGAAGCGCCGGACTCCTCTGCTAAAATCGCGTGCGCCGGATAGGCCTCGCGCAGCGTGCGGATGATGGCCTGCTCGGCCTCGCGGTCGACTTCGGACACAAAATCGTTGGCCGCTTTTTCCTTCACCGCGATGACATCGACGTTGCGGCTGGCGCGGTTGATGATGCCGCCGGCGCGGCGCGCGGCTTTGACCGCGATGTTGAGCATGGGATGCATGATGGGCTGCGGCCTGATTCGAGAAGGTCTCTGTGGAAAAAGTCGGCGTGATCAATAAAGAGCGGGGCGGCACCGCATGCTGCGAAGCCGCGAACGGGCGGTATTTTACGTGAACACGCCGGAAGCCCTCAAAAATATTCGCGTGGTGCTTTGCTCCACCGCGCATCCCGGCAACATCGGTTCGGCCGCGCGCGCGATGCGCACGATGGGCATCACCGACCTAGCGCTGGTCAATCCGCAGCGTTATCCCGATCCGCAGACGCAGTGGTTCGCCGCGGGCGCGGTGGATGTGCTGGAGTCGGCGCGGGTCTGCGCCTCACTGGATGAAGCGCTTGAAGGTGTGTCTTTTGCCGTGGCCTGCAGCGCCCGGCGGCGCGATATCGCGGTGCCGCTCACCGATGTCCGTTCGTCCGCACTGGAAGCAGTGGCCCAGGCGCAGCAGCAGCGCGTGGCTTTTGTGTTCGGCAACGAAACCTCGGGCCTGAGCAATGACGAGGTCAACCGTTGCCACCTGCTGGCGACTATCCCGGTGGATCCGTCGTTTTCATCGCTCAATGTTGCCGCTGCGGTGCAGGTGTTCTGTTACGAGCTGCGCATGGCCTGTGGCGCGACGTTGCCGGAAGAACGCCCGCCACTGCTTGCGGCGATCAATGACGTTGAAGCGTTTTACCAGCATCTTGAAAGCACGCTGGTCGATACCGGCTTTCTCGATCCGAAGCAGCCGCGCAAGCTGATGCAGCGCCTGCGCCGGCTGTTCGGCCGGGTGCGGCTGCAGGTCGAGGAGGTCAACATCCTCCGCGGCATCCTCAGCAGCCTGACCCATCCGCAGCCGCGGCGCGGTGGAGAAGATAAGTAAGCCATTGTTTTATAACAACTTTATTGTCAATCCCTAAAGTTGATTAAAATAGTGGGACTTGCCGCTGGTTCTGCGGCGGTTTTTGACAGCCCACAAGCCATGTTCGACCGTATTCGCGAAGAAATTGCCGTTGTTTTTGAACGTGATCCCGCTGCGCGCAGCCGTTGGGAGGTGGTGACCTGTTATCCCGGCTTCCATGCGCTGATCGCGCACCGCCTGTCGCACGGGCTGTGGACTGCGGGTCTGAAGTGGCTGGCGCGCTGGGTGGCGCATGGCGCGCGCTGGCTGACCGGTATCGAGATCCATCCCGGCGCACGCATCGGCCGGCGCTTTTTCATCGACCATGGCATGGGCGTGGTGATCGGCGAGACCGCGGAGATCGGTGATGACTGCACGATCTATCACGGTGTCACGCTCGGCGGCACCACTTGGAACAAGGGCAAGCGCCACCCGACGCTGAAGGATGGCGTGGTGATCGGCGCTGGCGCCAAGGTGCTGGGCCCGATCACCATCGGCGAGCAGGCCAAGATCGGTTCCAACGCGGTGGTGGTGAAGGATGTGCCGCCGCGTGCGACCGCGATCGGCATTCCGGCGCGGCTGGTCGAGACCCAGGAGACAGGGGGGCAGTTTGCCGCCTATGCGGTGTCGCGCGACGCCAATGATCCGGTGGCGCGGGCCATGCATGCGCTGATCGACCACAGTGCCGATACCGACAAACGCATCGACCAGATCATCGCCGAGTTGCAGCGCCTGGGCCTGAAGATCGAGGGAGCTGATACGCAGAAAATCGACGCTACCGGCCTCAACCGGATAGTTGATTGAAATCGTCGGATTTACTACAATATCCGACCAAGTTGCTGGGGATTAATCCTTCGAGGCAACATCCACGAGAGTCTTTATAAGCCATTGTTTTTAAAGACTATTTTATAGGGGTATCCAATGAGACTGACGACCAAAGGCCGCTTTGCAGTAACCGCGATGGTGGATCTGGGTATGCGCCACGGCAGTGGCCCGGTGACCCTGGCCGAGATCAGCGGCCGTCAGAAAATCTCGCTGTCCTACCTCGAGCAGCTGTTCGGCAAGCTGCGCCGGCGCAACATCGTCGATTCGGTGCGTGGCCCCGGTGGCGGCTACTGCCTGGCCCGCGACATGGCGACGCTGACCGTGTCCGAAATCATTCTCGCGGTCGATGAGCCGATCGATGCGACCCAGTGCGGCGGCAAGGAAAACTGCAAGGACGAGGAGAAGTGCCTGACCCATGACCTGTGGGCCAACCTCAACCAGCGCATTTTTGATTATCTCGGTTCGGTCACGCTGCGCCAGCTGGTGGAAAACCAGCGCGCCAAGGAAGCCGGCATTGCGCCGGTGCACGACATGCGCCAGGTGGCGCGCCGGCCGAGTGCAATTCCGGTCTGATCACCGGGTCCTGCGCAGATAAGCGATGAACGCGCATCACAAGCCGGTCTATTTCGACCACAACGCCACCACGCCGCTCGATCCGCGCGTGCTGGAAGCGATGTTGCCCTTCCTGCGCGAGCAGTGCGGAAATGCATCGAGCCGCCACGAGCTGGGCACGGTGGCGCGGCATGCCATCGACCGCGCGCGCGAGCAGGTGGCGGCGGCGGTCGGCGTGCAGCCGGTGCAGGTGGTGTTCACCAGCGGTGGTACCGAAGCCAACAACCTGTTCATCCGCGGCACGGCCGCCGGCATGAAGCCGGGACAGATTGCGCTGAGCGCGATCGAGCATCCCTGCGTGGTCGGCCCGGCCCAGGATCTGCAGCGCCAGGGCTGGACGCTGCGCCGTCTGAAAGTGAATCGTGACGGCGTGCTCGATGCCGCCGACATCGACGCCGCAATTGCCGGCAGGCCGCAGCTGTGGTCGGCGATGCTCGCCAACAATGAAACCGGCGTGGTGCAGGACATCCCCGCCATTGCCGAGCGCGCACGCAGTGCCGGTGCGGTGGTGCATAGCGATGCGGTGCAGGCGCTGGGCAAGATTGCAGTCGATTTCCGCGCGCTCAATGTGCAGGCGCTGACCGTGTCGGCGCACAAGATCTGCGGCCCCAAGGGCGCCGGTGCGCTGGTCATCGACAAACGTCTCGATCTGCGCGCGCTGCTCGCCGGCGGCGGCCAGGAGCGTGGTTTGCGCGGCGGCACCGAGAATGTGCCGGCGATCGTCGGTTTTGGCGCAGCCTGTGACATTGCGATGGCGCAGCTGGGTGAGCGTTCGAAACGCATTGGCGCGCTGCGAGAGCGTCTTGAACGCGGCTTGCACGGCCAGCGCGCGGTGATTTTTGGCGAGGCTGCCCCGCAGCGCCTGCCCAATACCACGTATTTCGCGCTGCACGGCATACACGGTGAGGCGCTGGTGATCGAGCTCGACAAGGCGGGTTATGCCACCGGTTCCGGCGCGGCCTGCTCCAGTTCCAGCGATGCGCCGTCATCGACGCTGCTGGCAATGGGCATTGAGCCCGAACTGGCGCGTGGCGCAGTACGCATCTCGCTGGGCGAAGGCAACAACGCGGAGCAGGTTGACGGTTTTCTGCAGGCGCTCGCCGCGGTGGCGAAGCGCCTGCGCGGTTTGCAGGCAGTGGCGGTCTGACTGCCAGGTATTGAAGGAGCGAATGATGGCCATACAACTGACTGAAAGTGCAGCAAGGCAAATCAAGGCGCAACTCGCCAAACGCGGCAAAGGTCTTGGCCTGCGCGTCGGCGTCAAGAAAACCGGCTGCTCGGGCTGGGCCTACACCTATGACTACGCCGATGACGTGAAGGCGGTGGATCAGGTGTTTGAATCGCATGAGGCGAAGCTGGTGGTTGATGGTGAGAGCCTGGAATTCATGGACGGCTCGACCATCGATTACGTGCGCGAAGGCCTGAAGCAGGCGTTCAAGGTGGAGAACCCCAAGGTCGATGCCACCTGCGGCTGTGGCGAAAGTTTCACGGTCAAGGCCGGCAGCTGAGCAGCGCCAAACCCGGGCCCCCAACGGACACCCCCATGAGCACCTCATGAGCACAGTACTCGACCAACTCGTCAGCCAGCCCTACAAACACGGCTTCGTCACCGACATCGAATCGGAGACCGCGCCGAAGGGCCTGAACGAAGACATCATCCGCATGATTTCGGCGAAAAAGAACGAGCCGGAATGGCTGCTCGACTTCCGCCTGAAGGCTTATCGCCACTGGCTGACCATGACCGAGCCGCAGTGGCCCAACGTCAGCTACCCAAAGATCGATTTCCAGGCGATCAGCTATTACGCCGCGCCCAAGCCGAAGAAAAAGCTGAGCATGGACGAGGTCGATCCCGAGCTGCTGAAGACCTTCGAAAAACTCGGCGTGCCGATGAATGAACGCGCGGCGCTGGCCGGCGTCGCGGTGGACGTGATTTTCGACTCGGTGTCGGTGGCGACGACCTACAAGGAAAAACTCGCCGCGGTCGGGATCATCTTCTGCTCGATCTCGGAAGCCGTGCACAACCATCCGGAACTGGTGAAGAAGTACATCGGCTCCGTGGTGCCTGTCGAGGACAACTACTACGCCGCGCTCAATTCCGCGGTGTTCACCGACGGTTCCTTCTGCTTCATCCCGAAGGGCGTGAAATGCCCGATGGAGCTGTCGACCTATTTCCGCATCAACACCCAGGACTCGGGCCAGTTCGAGCGCACGCTGATCGTCGCCGAGGAGGGCGCGCAGGTGTCGTACCTCGAGGGTTGCACCGCGCCCAAGTTCGACACCAACCAGCTGCACGCGGCGGTGGTCGAGCTGGTGGCGCTGGACGATGCCGACATCAAGTATTCGACGGTGCAGAACTGGTATGCCGGCGACGAAAACGGCGTCGGCGGCATCTACAACTTCGTCACCAAGCGCGGCTTGTGCAAGGGCCGCAATTCGAAGATTTCATGGACCCAGGTCGAAACCGGTTCGGCGATCACCTGGAAATATCCGTCCTGCGTGCTGCTCGGCGACAATTCGATCGGCGAGTTCTATTCGGTGGCGCTGACCAACCACATGCAGCAGGCCGACACCGGCACCAAGATGATCCACATCGGCAAAAACACCCGCAGCACGATCATCAGCAAGGGTATTTCCGCCGGCCGCTCCAACAACAGCTACCGCGGCCTGGTGAAGATCGGTCCGCGGGCGGAAGGCGCGCGTAACTTCTCGCAATGCGACTCGATGCTGATCGGCGCCAAGTGCGGCGCCAACACCTTCCCCTACATCGACGTGCAGAACCCGACGGCGAAGGTCGAGCACGAGGCCACCACATCGAAGATCGGTGAAGACCAGCTGTTTTATTTCCAGAGCCGTGGCATCGGCACCGAGGAAGCGGTTTCGATGATCATCAACGGTTTCTGCAAGGATGTGTTCCAGCAACTGCCGATGGAGTTTGCCGTCGAGGCGACCAAACTCCTCGGCCTGAAACTTGAAGGCAGTGTCGGATGATCAACAACAACGCAAAAACAATTCTCGAGGTCCGCAACCTGACCGCCACCGTGGCGGGCGTGGAAATCCTCAAGGGCATCAACCTGACGGTGCGTGCCGGTGAAGTGCACGCGATCATGGGCCCCAACGGCTCGGGCAAGAGCACCTTCTCGAAGGTGCTGGCCGGCCATCCCGCCTATGAAGTGCAGGGCGGCGAAGTGCTGTTCGAGGGCAAGGACCTGTTTGCGCTGGCCTCCGACGAGCGCGCCCGCGCCGGCGTGTTCCTCGGCTTCCAGTATCCCGTCGAAATCCCCGGTGTCACCAACAGCGCCTTCCTGCGCCTCGCCTACAACACGGTGCAGGGCGGTCGCGGCAAGGACGAGCTTGATCCGCTGGAGTTCGATGATCTGGTGCGCGAAAAAATGAAGCTGCTGGAGATGAACCCCGAGTTCCTCAGCCGCAGCGTCAACGACGGTTTTTCCGGCGGCGAGAAAAAGCGCAACGAAATCCTGCAGATGGCCCTGCTCGAACCGAAGCTGGCGTTGCTCGACGAAACCGATTCCGGCCTCGACATCGACGCGCTGCGCGTGGTCGCCGGTGGCGTCAACAAGCTGCTGACGCCCGACAACGCCTGCGTGCTGGTGACCCACTACCAGCGCCTGCTCAACTACATCACGCCGGATCATGTGCACGTGATGTCAGCCGGCCGCATCATCAAGTCCGGCGACAAATCACTTGCCCTTGAGCTGGAGTCGCGCGGTTACGACTGGCTGCTGGACGATAAAAAAGCCGCCAAAAAGGCCGCAGTGTGAGCGTGATCGCAGCACACCCCTACGTGGCCACGCTGCTCGCAGGCAGCGCTGCCGTGCCGAAAAGCCCCGCAGCCTGGCTGGATGCCCTGCGTGCTGCGGCGCTGGAGCGTGCCAATGCACTGTCGGTGCCAACGACCCGTGACGAGGAATGGCGTTTCACCGATCTGACGCCGCTCACCAAGCTGCAGCTCAAGCCGGTGACCACGGCGACGGCGCTGACGGCTGCAGATATCGCCGGCCATGTGTTGCCCGAGGCTGCGGTGCGACTGGTGTTTGTGGATGGCATTCTGCTGCCGCAGCTGGGTGAGGCAGGCAAATTGCCGGCCGGCGTCACCGTGCTGTCCTTGTCCGAGGCGCTGAAAACCCATGCCGCGCTGGTCGAGCCGCATCTGGCGAAGCTCGCTGGCGATGACCTGTTCACTGCGTTGAACACCGCCTTCCTGAATCAGGGCGTGTTCGTCCATTTTGCAAAAGGCGCGGCGCTCAAGGCGCCGCTGCACCTGCTGTTTGTCGCCGCCGGACAGGATGTCGCGGCGCATCCGCGGGTGCTGATCGTTGCCGAGTCCGGTGCCGAAGGCTCGGTGATCGAGGATTACGTGGCCCACGGCGAGGTTGCGGGCCTGACCAATGCCGTGACCGAAATTGCCGTGGCGGCGAATGCCTTGCTGCGCCACATCAAGCTGCAGCGCGAAAGCGGCAAGGCCTTCCACATTGGCAGCAGTGCGGTTACGCTGGGCAAGGATGCCCGTTTTGTTTCGCAGGCGGTGACGCTGGGCGCGCGGTTGTCGCGCAACAATCTGACGATCCGCCAGCAGGGTGAGGGCATCGAGGTCGCCATCGACGGCCTCGCGCTGATCGCAGGCCGGCAACTGGCTGATACGCATACGCTGATCGACCACCTGAAACCCCACGGCCGCTGCGAGCAGGTGCACAAGACCATCGTCGGTGGCGGTGCACATGCAGTGTTCAACGGCAAGGTCTTCGTGCGCGAGGGCGCGCAGCTCACCGATTCCTCGCAGCAGAGCCGCAACCTGCTGCTGTCGGACAAGGCGCGGGTGGACACCAAGCCGCAGCTCGAGATTTTTGCCGATGACGTGAAATGCGCCCACGGCGCCGCGGTCGGCCAGCTCGATCCCGAGCATCTGTTCTATCTGAAAAGCCGCGGCCTCTCGGAGCGCGCCGCACGCAATCTGCTGACCTATGCCTTTGGTGCAGAGATCATCGACCGCATTCCGGTGCCGTCGCTGGTGGCGAAACTGGAGAAGCTGGTGATGCAACGTACTGGAGACAACAAGAATGGGCAGGGAGAGGGCGCATGAGTGGCCGCGATCCCCTGCTGAAACCGATCGACGTCGCCGCACTGCGCCGCGACTTCCCCATCCTCGACCTGAAGGTCAAGGATAAGCCATTGATTTTTATGGATAATGCGGCATCGAGCCAGATGCCGCGCCAGGTCATCGAACGCTGGGTGAAATACCGTTCGGCGCAGCACGCCAACATCCACCGCGCGGTGCACTACCTGTCGGAGACGGCGACCGCCGAATACGAAGCGGCGCGGCGCAAGGTGCAGGCCTTCCTCAATGCCCGCGAAGAGCGCGAGTGCGTTTTCACCAGCGGCACCACCGACGGCATTAACCTGGTGGCTCATGGTTATGGCCGCAAGTTCTTTGGTGCCGGCGACGAGATCATCCTGACCACGCTCGAGCACCACTCCAACATCGTGCCCTGGCAGATGGTGGCCGAAGAGAAGGGCGCGAAGATCCGCGTGGTGCCGGTCAACGACCGTGGCGAGCTGCTGGTCGATGAATACCGCAGGCTGTTCAACAAGAACACCAAATTCGTGGCGATGACCCACGTGTCGAATGCGCTGGGCACCATCAATCCGGTGAAGGAGATGGTGGCGATTGCGCATGAGCATGGTGTGCCGGTGCTGGTGGATGGCGCGCAGGCGGCGCCGCACCTGAAGGTTGATGTGCAGGATATCGGCTGCGATTTCTACGCCTTCTCCGGCCACAAGGTTTGCGGGCCCACCGGCATCGGTGTGCTGTATGGCCGCGCCGAACTGCTCGAGAAAATGCAGCCCTTCAAGGGTGGCGGCGACATGATTTTATCGGTGACTTTCGAGAAAACGACGTACGCACCGATTCCCGCCAAGTTCGAGGCGGGCACGCCGCCGATCGGTGAGGCGATTACGCTGGGCGCGGCGCTGGATTACCTGACCGGCATCGGCCTCGAACGCATCGCCGCGCACGAAACCGACCTGCTCGATTACGCCACCGACCGTTTCAACCGCCTGCCCGGCGTGCGCCTGATCGGCACCGCCGAGAAAAAGGCCGCGGTGCTGTCTTTCGCGGTGGAAGGCGTGCATCCCCACGACGTCGGCTCGCTGCTCAATGATGACGGCGTGGCGATCCGCACCGGACACCACTGCGCGCAGCCGGTGATGCAGCGCTTCAAGGTTCCGGCGACCTGCCGTGCGTCCTTTGCCTTCTACAACACCACCGACGAAGTCGATGCGCTGGTCGCGTCGATCGGCCGTGTGCAGAAGTTGTTCGCATGAACAACAAAACCTTAAAACCTCTAGCCACAGAGGACACAGAGAAAACCCGCGAGGTTGCAGTTCTCTGTGTTCTCTGTGACCTCTGTGGCTGCTTTTAGATTTTGATCCTATGGACAGCCGCGCGCTTTATCAGGAGATGATCCTCGAGCACAACAAGAAGCCCCGCAACTGGGGGATGCTTGCCGATGCCACGCACAAGGCCGAGGGGCTCAATCCGCTGTGTGGCGACCACATCCACCTGTCGCTGAAGCTCAATGGCGACCAGGTCGAGGCCGTCGGCTTCGAGGGCGAAGCCTGCGCGATCTGCAAGGCTTCGGCGTCGATGATGACCGCCGCGGTCAAGGGCAAGAGCCGGGCCGATGCCGAACTGATGGTCCAGGAATTCCGCGACATGACCACCGGCAAGCTCGACACCGCAGCGCCGCACCACCTCGGGCGCCTGACCGTGTTCGCCGGCGTGCGTGACCTGCCGACGCGGGTCAAATGCGCGATCCTGCCCTGGCACACGCTGCATTCCGCTTTTGCCGGCACCGACACTGCTTCCACTGAATAAGAAACCGCGCATTACCTGCCATGCCGAAAATTGCTGAAATCGAACCGACCCCGAATCCCAATGCGATGAAGTTCATCCTGCGGGAGCCGCTGACCTGGGGCATCACCCGTTCGTATGACAAGCCGGAGCAGGCGGTCGGCGATCCGCTGGCGATGGCGCTGTTCGACATCGAACATGTCACCAACGTGTTTTATGTCGATCACTGGATCACCGTGACCCAGGACGGCGGCGCGGACTGGGATGAACTCAAGCGCGAGCTCGCGGTGCCGATCCGCGAGGCGGCCTCGGCCGATGCGCAGTCGGCGCAGTTCGCCGAGCAGGCGGGCGAGATCGACCGCGAAAAACTCAGTGCCGAGGACCGCGACCGCCTCGACCGCATCAATGCCGCGCTGGACGAAAACGTGCGCCCGTACCTGCAGAACGACGGCGGTGACCTGTACGTGGTGGGTCTTGAGGGCAACAAGCTGTCGGTGCATTACCAGGGTGCCTGCGGCAGCTGCCCGAGCTCGCTGTCGGGCACATTGGCAGGCATCGAGAATCTGGTGCGCCAGATCGAGCCCGATCTCGAAGTCGTCGCGGTTTAGGTTTTCCGATGTCCGACTGGATCAAGGTCGCCGCACCCGGCGACATCGCCCCCGGCAGCTGCAAGGTCGTCGATGCCGACGGCACACGCATCGCCGTCTACAACCTCGATGGTGAGTTCCATGCGATCGAGGACGTCTGCACTCACGACGGCGGCGAGCTGGCCAGCGGCGTGGTCGAAGGCGGCGAGGTGATCTGCCCGCGCCACGGCGCGCGCTTCTGCATCCGCAGCGGCGATGCGCTGTCTGCACCGGCCTACGAGCCCACGGCCAAGCTGCCGGTCAGGGTTGAGAACGGTATCGTGGAAGTTCGCGACGATCGTTGGGACTAGCGCGCTTTTCTTGATGCCTGGTACCCGGTTCCGTTCGCCCTGAGCCCTTCAATAAACTCAGGACAGGCTTTGTCGAAGGGCGGCCGGGCTTCGACAGGCTCGGCCCGAACGGTGGTTTTTCCCGCGTTGCTTTTCCGGTAGCCGCCCCGCACAATGGTCCCATGGTCGGGCCCATAAAAATAAAAGCAGTCTGGTCCTGACCCCACCCACCGGGAGGAGATCCAGATGAAGCTCGGCATCATCCGTTCCGTCGCCGCGTGTTGCGGTGCAGTCCTTGGTTTTTCAGCCACGATTGCCGCCGCGCAATCCTTTCCCAGCCGCCCCCTGTTGGTGGTCGCGCCGTTCTCGGCGGGCGGTGATTCCGACCTTGCCGCGCGCAACCTGACCGCGGTGCTGCCGAAATACCTGAAGCAGAACGCGATCGTGATGAACAAGGTCGGCGCCAGCGGCGCGATCGGTTCCGAGTATGTGAAGAACGCCACGCCCGACGGCCACACCGTGCTGCTGGCCCGCGTCGGTTCCCAGGCGACGCTGCCGGCACTGAAGCCTGATCTTTCCTACAAATGGAATGACTTCAGCTTCCTCGGTATTCTCGAACTCAATCCCTACGTCTGTGCGGTGCACAGCGACAGCGCCTACCGCACCTTCGGCGACCTGGTCGAGGCGATCCGCAAGGCGCCGGGCAAGCTGCGTTACAGCACCGCGGGTGTCGGCACCATCCATGAAATGGGGCCGCAGCTGCTGTTCGACGTGCAGAAGCTGGGCAAGGATGCGGCGATCCAGATTCCGTACAAGGGCGGCGGCGAAGCGGCGACCGCGGTGCTCGGCAAACATGTCGAGTTCGGCTGCTCCAACATCGGCACCGCGCTGCCCTTCATCCGCAGCAAGCAGATGCGCGCGTTGCTGACCACCACGCCGGAACGTTACAAGGAAATTCCGGACGTGCCGACGGCGAAGGAGGCCGGTTATCCGGCGCTGGAGCGCATCATCGGCTGGAGCGCGCTCTACGGCCCGCCGAAAATGGATCGCAAGGTGGTGGCGATCTGGGGTGAGGCGCTGCAGAAGGTCGCTGCCGATCCGCAGTGGACCACCGCCACCGAAAAAATCGGCTCGGTGCCGCACATCCGCTCGCCGGAAGAGACGGCGAAATTCGCGCGCGAGCAGTACGAGACCTACTTCCAGCTGGGCAAGTCGCTGGGGATCGTGCTGAAGTAAGACGTCAGGCGTCGGGAGAGAGGCGTCAGGGGTAAGGTGTGAGGAGTAAGTTCAGGTAACATCCGTCTCACACCTGACCCCTTACTCCTGACACAAGCAGTGGATACTCTGACTCACGCGCTTTCCGGCGCGTTGCTGGCCCGCGCCACCGCGGGCCTTGAAAAACCGGCGCTACCCATCGGGCGGCGCGTCGCCATCGGCGCCGCTGTTGCGGCTTTCCCCGACCTCGATGTGGTGGCATCGTGGATTTCGCCGCTGTCCTATCTCTACAACCACCGCGGGGTCACGCACTCGCTGCTGATGCTGCCGCTGTGGACAGTGCTGCTGGCGCTTCTGCTCGCTTTTGTGTTCCGCGGCGGTCCGGGCTGGAAAACCTATGCGCCGGTGGTGGCGCTTTCGCTCGCGGTGCATATCGCCGGCGACTGGATCACCACCTTCGGCACGATGATCTTCGCGCCGCTGTCGGATTACCGCTTCGAACTCGGCACCACCTTCATCATTGACCTCTGGTTCAGCGGCATCATTCTTTCCGGGCTGCTGGGTTCGCTGCTGTGGCGGCGTTCGCGGCTGCCGGCGGTGACCGGGCTGGTGCTGCTGGTGGCTTATGTCGGGCTGCAGTACGCCAACATGCGCGAGGCTGTTGATTTCGGTGAACGTGCGGTACGTGAATTCGGCCTCGGGCCGGCGAAAAAGGTCAGCGCGCTGCCGCGCCCGGTGTCGCCATTTAACTGGATGGTGATCATTGAATACGGGGATGAATACCGCTACGCCCACATCAATCTGCGTCGCCAGGCCGTGCTCGAAGCCGGACCGGATGCGGGCTTCATCAGAAAGCTTGATGTGGCGTACCGGCCGCTGGCCCAGGCACAGTGGGAAACCGCGTTGCGTTACGGCCGTGGCGGCGAGGCAGCCGCAGTGCGTGCGGCCTTCGACAATCCGCAGTTCGAATTCTTCCGCTGGTTCTCGGCCTATCCCGCGCTGCACTCAGTGGCGGCGGGCGAACGCGAGTTGTGCATCTGGTTCCATGACCTGCGTTTCATCACACCGGGCCGCGGCACGCTGCCCTTTGTTTACGGCCTGTGTGGTGATGACGGCGGTGCGATGAAACCCTTCCAGCTCGAGGACGGGCAGCGCAAGCCGGTGTACTAGCTGAGCGATGCGGCGGCGTCCGCTTGCGGTGCGCTTGTCCTGCCACTTGCATCATGCCGGTGCAGTTCCACGCTGGTGGATGGTATATAAGTCATTGTTTTAATTGATATTTTTATCTGGCATCGTCCTTGCTGAACTGTCAGCGCCTGGCGGCACCTTCATTGGAGGGGGTGAAGGTCTGAACCACTCTTGCGGGAGAGCAGACCATGATCAACGCCGGATTTGTCGATTTCGCCTTCACTGGTGTGGCGCTGGTGCCATCGCTGCTGATGATGGCCGGACATTTCGCCGAAGCCCTGCTGCTGCTGGTGCCGATGCTGATCGCGGCCTGCCTGCTCAGTCTCTACTGCCAGCAGATCGGTGCCGATGAAGCCGATCCGGCCGCAGAGGACGAAGCTGAAGATGCCGCGGCTTCAGCCGTGACGGCGCGGCACCTCTAGGACAGTTTCCGCAACATTGCAGCGCGCGTTACTCCACCCGCGCGTTGGCGTCCTTCGCCACCTTCGCCCATTTGCCGATCTCGCGTTGCAGGTAGGTGCTGAATTCGGCAGGCGTGCTGGGCTGGGCTTCAAGGCCCTGGCCGAGCAGGCGTTCGCGGACTTCCGGTCTGGCGAGCGAGGCGTGGAGTTCACTGTTCAGGCGCTTGATGATGTGAGGCGGCGTTTTTGCCGGCGCGACCATGCCGTACCAGTTGTTGGCTTCGTAGCCGCGGTACGGAGTCGCCTCCGCGATGGTCGGCACATCCGGCAGCGCCGCGGCGCGACGGCCCGAAGTCACCGCCAGCCCGCGCAGCTTGCCCGATTTGACATGCGGCACCGCGGTCGAAACCGTGGCGAACATGGTGTTGACCTGGCCGCCGAGCAGATCGCTCATCGCCGGTCCGCCGCCCTTGTACGGCACATGCAGCATGTTGATGCCGGCCAGAGTTTTCAGCAGTTCGCCGGCGAGGTGGCCGGGGCTGCCGGTGCCGGAGGTGGCAAAGGTGAGCGCGCCGGGTTTGGCCTTGGCCAGTGCGATCAGTTCGTTCATGGTGTTCACACCCAGCGAGGGGTGGGCGACCACGATATTGGAAACACCCACCAGGATGCTGATCGGCGCGAAGTCGCGCATCGAATCAAAGGGCAGGTTTTTGTACAGCGCCGGATTGATGGCGAGGATGCTGATCGTGCCCAGCAGCAGGGTGTGGCCGTCGGGTGTTGCACGCGCCACTGTTTCAGCGGCGATGTTGCCGTGTGCACCGCCGCGGTTGTCGACCACGACCTGCTGTTTCAGGCGTTCGCCCAGCGGCGCGGCCAGCGTGCGTGCGGTGACGTCGACCGCGCCGCCCGGCGGAAAACCCACCAGCAGGCGCACCGGTTTGGTCGGGTAGGGATCGACCGTGGCGGCCTGGGCTAGGCTGGCAGTGATCATCATCAGCAGGACGGTACATCGCATTTCAGGCTCCGGTAATTGTTCAGTTGGGTTCGGCCGACAGCCACCATAGCAGCGCATCGAGTCCGGCGTGGTTGATGGCATGGGTGGTCTGCTCGCGTACCACCGGCTTGGCGCGGTAGGCGACGCTGACGCCGCACTCCGCCATGAATTTCAGGTCATTGGCGCCGTCGCCGACGCCGGCGATCTGTGCCTTGCCGATGCCGAGTTCGCCGGCCACCCGCAACAGCGCCGCGCGTTTGGCGTCGGCATTGACGATTTCTCCGGTGACGCGTCCGGTGAGTTTGCCGTTGACGATCTCCAGCACATTGGAGTGGGTGTAATCGAGTTGCACGCGGTCCTTCAGGCGGTCGGTCATGAAGGTGAAGCCGCCGGAGACGAGCAGGGTTTTGATGCCGGCGGCGCGGGCTTTGGTCAGCATCAGCTCCGCGCCGGGTGAAAACTGCAGCCGCTCGTCATAAACCCGCTGCAGTGCCGATACATCGAGGCCTTCCAGCAGCGCCAGGCGCTCGCGCAGGCTCTGGTCATAGTCGATCTCGCCGCGCATCGCGCGTTCGGTGATTGCAGCCACCTGCGGCTTGATGCCGACCATGTCCGCCAGCTCGTCGATGGTTTCCATGGTGATCAGCGTTGAATCCATGTCCATCACCAGCAGGCGGAAGTCGGTCAGCTTGCGGCCTTCCGGCACAAAGCCGTGGTCAAGCCGCGCCTCCGCGCAGCGCGCGGCGAGTTCCGGCGCAGGGCTGGCGTTGAGCAGGCGGAAGGCCTGGTCCGACAGGCGTTCAATGGCGCTGGCGCCGCTGAGTTTGGCAAGGTCCTTGAGATCGCGGGTTTCGATCTCGCTGCCCTGGATGACGAGGTGCATGGTGTGGCCGCTTTTTGAAGAGCGGCGATTATAACGGCGGCGCCTGCGCCGCGATCAGGGTTGGGTGATCCAGCGCGCGATCTGCGCGACGACATCCTGCTCGATGCCGTTGAAGCCGTGCCAGGCGCGTGCCTCGCAGGGGTCGCCGACATTGATGCCGCCGTCGAACACCAGCAGTTCCTTGCGCGGCAGGTGGCCGAGTTTGTTCATCAGCAGCGGTACGTCGGCAAACAGGCAGACGCGGCACTCGTCGCTGCGGTGATGGGCGACCAGCACCGGAATGCGCAGCCGGTCCAGGGGCATCTCAGGCACCGCGCGGCTGCGCGGGTCACGCAGGATCGAGGCGGTGAGCACAATGCCGTCGGGGCCGCCTTCGGCAAGCGGTCGTTGTGTGGCAACCCAGGCCGCCGATTGTGTGCCGCGGCTGGTGCCGACCAGCCACACCGGCACTTTCGCCTCGCTGCGCAGCCAGGCGATCACTGCCTTCAGGTCGGCGACATGGTCGGGGCGCTGGCGTTCACCGGAAAGATGGGGATAACGCTGCTTGTCGGAGGGCGCATCGACCACCACGGTGTACAGGCCCTGGTCGGCGAAGAGCTGCCGCGAGCGCACCAGGAAATTGCCGCCACGCTGCAGCCCGCCGCCAGCATCGATGCCGAGAAAGCCGTCGCCGCCGGCGAGCAGGATCACGGCGGCGCGCGGCTTTTCCGGCGCGAGCGCGATGAAGCGCTGGGTCACGCCGTCACGGGTCGGCAGATCGACCACGCGCGGCGTTTGAGCGGCTGCCGGTGCGACGGCGAGCAGGGTGCCCAGAATCAGGATCAGCGCAGGCGTTTGCATTGGTAGATTGCCTCGTAGGCCCGTTCGGCGATGGCGTCGTCCATCAGGCAGGCGATGGCTTCGGTGAAGGGTTTCGGCGCGCCTTCGATCAGCAGGTCGGTGAGCCAGGCATGCACCACCCCTTGGCGTTTGCCGTCGGGCATTTCGAGCAGCCGGCGCAGCGTGCTGTTGATGCGTTCGTCATTGCAGGCGGCGCGCAGCAGATCGACAAAGCCATCGACCTCGGCGACCGAGCGCGCGGTCCCGTTCATGCCGGTGATTTTCCGGCGGCTGTTGCTAGAATGAATGCCGTCATCTCCAGCCTGCCACGGTCATTTGCAATGAACATCCAGCACCACCTCCTGCGCACTTTTATTGCTGTTGCCGCCGCGCGCACGGTGACCAAGGCTGCCGCGGTACTGCATCTTACACAGCCGGCGGTGAGTGGACACCTGCGCGTGCTTGAGGATGAGCTGCAGCTGAAGCTTTTCGAGCGCGGCACCGCCGGCATGCGCCTGACCCGTGCCGGCGAGCTGCTGCTGCCGCACGCGCAGAGCGTGATCGCCGCGATGGACCAGTTCAAGCTGCTGTCGACCCAGCTGCTGAACCGCCGCGCCGAAAAAGTCCGGCTTGGCACCATCCTTGATCCTGAATTCCTGCGTGTCGGCGCCTTGCTCGCCTCGGTGGTGGAGAAACATCCGCTGCTCGATGTCGAGCTGCAGCACGGCATCACCATGCAGTGGGTGGACCAGTTGCTCAAGGGTGAACTGGATGCCGGCTTCGGCCTGGGTGCCATTGACGATGCGCGTATCGAGTGCCGCTGGCTGACCGAGGTCAACCATGTGGTGGTGTATCCGGCGGGTTGGGCCGCGCGGCTGAAAAAAATCGACTGGCCCGAACTTGCGCGCATGCCGTGGATACATCCGCCCGAGCATTCGCCGCAGCGCCGCCTCTTGGTCGGCATCTTCGAACGTTATCGCCTGACGCCGACGCAATCGGTGCAGGCCGACCAGGAATCAACGATGTCCTCGCTGGTCGCCGCCGGCGTGGGGCTCTCCATCATGCGTGAGGACCTCGCGCGTGCGGCGCAGCAGCGGGGGCAGGTGAGGATCTGGCCGCCGGGGCGTGCATCGACCCCCTTGCATTTTATTTATGCGGCATCGCGATCAGACGATCCGATTGTGGTTTCAATCCGTGATGCTGCCCTGGCGATCTGGGATCCGCTACGCGAGGCCCGTTCTGCACCAAAAAAGAAAATAAATAAAAACAAGTAGTTGTATTAATTTTGCCCTCTGATGGTGCCTGTCGGCGGTGGTCATTTGCACTGCTTTGGACAGGCATTGCTGCCCCTTATCCCGTGCATCACGATTCTCGATTGGTGCACTGCAACCTGCGCCGATTAGCCTGCTTCACGACATCATTTTTTCGTGAAAGGGGTGGTCGTGAAGAGTTTGCGGATGGCGCTTGCCTTGTTGTTCCCGGTGCTGGTTTCCTGGTCGGCATCTGCCGGTGCACAGACCTATCCCGATCGTCCGGTGCGGATGATCATTCCCTACGCCACCGGCGGCGGCACCGACATCCTGATGCGTTACCTGATGATGAAGGTCGAGGCCAACGAAGGCTGGCGCGTGCTGATCGAAAATCGCGCCGGTGCCACCGGCGTGATCGGTGCGCGCGAAGTGGCGAAGGCCAAACCCGACGGTTTCACCATGCTCGCCGGCCACATTGCGCCCAATGCGATCAATCCCGGCGATTTTGTGCAGCCGAAATTTGCGCCGGACTGGCCGCTGGCCGAAGTCGCGCTGGCTGCCGAGGCGCCGTCGCTGCTGCTGGTGCAGAACGAACTGCCGGTGACCAATGTTGCGGGACTGAAGAAATGGCTGCGCAGCGAGAAAGCCCCGGTGTATGGCTCCGATGGCGCGGGTTCCCTCGCGCATCTGCAGATGGAACTACTGATGAACCTGCCGGGCATGACCCACATCGCCTACAAGGGCGGCGGCCCGGCGATCCAGGGCTTCATGTCGAAGGAAGTGCCGGTGCTGTTCTCGCCGGCACCGGTGGCGATTCCGCATATCGCCGGCGGCAAGTTCCGCGTCATCGCGCAGACCGGTTCGTCGCGGCTGTCGACGCTGCCCAACATCCCGACCATGGTCGAGTCCGGCGAAAAGGAATTCTCGGCGCCGCTGTGGTGGGGCGTGTTCGCGCCGGTGGGCGCCTCCGAAGACATCGCGAAGCGCTGGAACACCGCCGTCAACAAGGCACTGGCCGATGCCACTGTCATCAAGTGGCTGGGCGAGCAGGGCTACTCGGCCCGGCCGATGGGCATCAAGGAGTTCAGCACCTACGTCACCCGTGAAGTGGATCGCTGGACCAAGGTCTCCGCCAACATCAAGCAGTAGCTGCGCGATCAGGCATGAGGTCGCGGCCCATGCCGTGGCCTTATCGCCGGTATCGCAAAACACGATTGGCGCACGGCATGGTGGTTGCTTAAGCTGAATGCCGTGATCAACACCCGATGCCAAGGATTGCCATGACCACTGCACAGACCCTCGACCGCAAGATCACCGGGCGCCTCGCCTGGACCCGCGCCGACCTGCGGCAAGAAGAATGGTTTCTCAAGTTTCCCGAAGAATGTGTGGCCGAGCTGCGCGCCGCGATTGCGCTGGCGCGCCCGCACCGCCTGCCGGTGATGCTGTGGACCCCGGAGCAATTCCGCCTCGATGCCTGCCGCCGCTTCATGGCGCAGGTCAAAAACATTCTCGACGGCGGCGTGCGCTTCGCGCTGGTGGACCGCCTGCCGGTCGAGGAGATGACGGTGGACGAGGCGAAGTTTGCCTATTGGCTGCTGTCCTCGCTGATCGCGCGGCCGGTGGCGCAGAAGCACGACGGTTTTGACGCCAATGCCTTCCTGTCCGATGTGCTCGACACCGGCCTGAAGCCCACCCCCGGTTCCGGCGTGCGTCCGGACCGCACCAATGTCGACCTGATCTATCACAACGACAACGCCTTCAACCACACCATGCCGGAGTATGTCGGGCTGTTGTGCCTGCAGCCGGCCAAATCGGGCGGTGTCAGCCGGGTGATGAGTTTTTACACCGTGCACAACGAACTGCTCGACAGCCATCCCGGGGCGCTACCGAGGCTTTACCAGCCGTTCTGGATCGACCGCCAGCGCGAACATGATCCCGAAGACGAACGCCTGATCGCGGCGCCGATGTTCGGCTACGACGGCGCCAAACTCAACGCGCGGCTGTGCCTGCACCAGGTCAAGAACGGCTACGCGATGAAGGGCGAGGCCATGGATGACCGCACGCAGGAGGCGGTGATGGCGCTCGAGGATGTTTTCGAGCGCGAGCAGTTGACGCTGCACTTCACCATGCAGCGCGGCCAACTGCAGTTCTGCAACAACCTCGAAACCGGCCACAGCCGCACCGAGTTCGAAGACTTCGAGGACCGCGCGCAGCGCCGCCATCTGGTGCGCATCTGGCTGCGTGACCATGGTCTGCGTGCCTATCGCGGTTAAGGTTGTGTGTGATTCAAGCGACGGGAACTTTTGCCGTTATCGCCATACCAAAGCTTGAGTCTTTGATTTTTTTGCGTATACTGCGCCGCGTGCGAAAACTCCTGCTCATTCTTTTGCTGGCCATCATGCCCTCCCAGGCGACCTGGGCGGGTGTTGCTGCCTATTGCCAGCATGAGCAGGGCGCTGCGGTGTCGCACTTCGGTCACCATGACCACGGCTGCCGCGATGCGAAAGCATCGGTGACCGATGCCGAAGGCCAGCCTGCCGGTTCGTCGTTTGCCGACGGTGACTGCCAGGTTTGTCACGGCGGCATCGTCGCGGTTTCTCCGGTTTCTCCAGCATTGACTGTCGCTCCGCCTTCAAGCGAAGTACTCAGGGGCACACCGGTACTGTCATTGCCGGACTTCGCGTCCCACCCCGAACGCCCCAACTGGTCCGCGCTCGCCTGATCGGCGGGCAGGGACTGCATATCCCCTGTTGTTGCACCCGGGCATGACCATGCCTTGGCAGCACGCGTTTTGCGCGTGTGTCCGCCGATTCCTCCTGTCAACTTGTTGTGGAGAATCGGATGTCATTCCAATGGTTTGGATCAGTATTTTTGTGGCTGGCTGCACTGCTGTTGCCGGCTACTGCGCTGGCGGCGCAGGCCTCAGGTGCAGCTTCAACACTGGGCGAGGCTTACGCTGCCGCATGGGTGCGGCTGCCTGAGGCGCGTTCACTCGAGTTGCGACGAGATGCCGCATCGGCACGGCGGGAAATAGCCAATGCCTGGACGGTCGAGGCGCCGGCACTGGAGCTGTCGGGCAAGACGGATCAACTCAGCCGCAATGACGGCAGCCGCGAGTATGCTGCCGGGGTATCGCTGCCGCTGTGGCTGCCGGGGGAGCGCGCGCGTTTTGGCGCACTGGCCGATGCCGAGTCGCAGGCCATTGACAGCCGCCTGCTGGCCGCGCAACTGCGCACCGCCGCCGCGATTCGTGAAACCTGGTGGTCGTGGCAGCGTGCGCGCGGCCTGAGTGCGGTGGCCGCAGAGCGTCTGGACAATGCACGGCGCATTGCTGTTGATGTCGCGCGCCGGCTGAAGGCCGGCGATCTTGCCCGCGCCGACCAGCATCAAGCGGATGGCGCAGTGGCGACGGCCGAAGCTGCACTGGCCGAAGCCGATGGTGCGGTGGTAGTTGCGGCGGAGCAGTTGCGCGGTCTGATCGGCGCATCGCCCTCTGCCCAAGCTGTTGAAACCAGCGAGCGTCTGCCCGCGGTGCCTGCCGATTTCAATACGCTGGACCGCAGGCATCCGGCGATTGCTGAACTGCTTGACCGTGCCGAAATCGCGCGGCGCACCGCCGAGCTGGCCGCAGTGCAAAAACGCGGAAACCCCGAACTGGTGCTGGCCACCACGCGTGATCGCGGCACATTCGCCGATCCGTACTCGCAGACTATCACCGCTGGTGTGCGCATTCCGCTGTCTTCCGAGGTGCGTCATCGCGCGAAGGTCAGTGCTGCGCGTGCCGAGGCTGCTGAGCTTGATGCGCAACTGCTGATCGAGCGCGAACGCGTGCTGGCTGGTTTGTCCGCATCACGCGCCCGCGTACTTGCGGCACAAAAACAGCTGGATGCTGCCGGGAACAGGGCGCGACTCGCACGCGAAACGCGCGGGTTTTTTGAAAAATCCTTCCGTCTTGGCGAGAGCGATCTGCCGACCCGTCTGCGCATCGAACTCGAAGCGGTGGAGGCCGAGCGCCAGATGGCGCTGACCCGCACTGAACTGGCGGTGGCGATTTCCGAATTGCGGCAGGCGCTGGGCCTGTTGCCTGAGCAGTAAGCAATGACCATGGATAAGACGATGACAATCTTCAGAAAAAAAATGATGGCGATTCTGCTGTGGCTGTCCGCAGCGCTGTTCAGTGCGGGCGCGATAGCCGGTCCCGGACACGATCACGGTGATGCGCCTGCGGAAGCTGCCGGCACGGCAACGCCGCGGTTTTACGCGGTGTCGGATCTGTTTGAACTGGTCGGACTGGTCGATGGCCAACGGGTCACGGTGTATCTCGACCGTTTCGCCGACAACAGTCCGGTCAGTGATGCCAGGGTCGATCTCGAGATCGGCGGCATCAAGGTCGCATTGCAGGCCGGTGCCGCCGGTGTGCTGGAAGGCGCGCTTGAGCGCGCTTTCAGCGACGGCGTGTTTCCGGTGATGGCGAATGTGACCACGGGTCGTGACGTCGATTTGCTCGCAGGTGAGCTCGATCTGCATGCCAAGGCACCTGATGCCGCGGCTCATGCGCATGGCTGGCAGGAATATGCGGGCATTGCTGCGGCTGCCGTGCTGCTGCTCGTCGTGGCGCTGCTGCTGGTGCGGCGGATGTGGGCTCGTTCAAAACCGACTGCAGGGAACAGGTGATTCCAATGAATATTCTTAAGCCATTGTTTTTATTGATATTTATTTCCTCCTTCATGGCGCTGCCTGCAATGGCAGGGCCCGGTCACGACCATGGCGATGCCGCTCCTGCGGCCACCGGCAACAGTCCCAAGCGCCAGGCTGACGGCAGCGTATTTCTGCCCAAGCCGGCGCAACGCCAGATCGGGGTGCGCACTGCAGTGTTGAAGGACGGCGAGTTGCCCAAAGCCATTGAACTGAATGGCCGCGTGGTGATGGACCCGAATGCCGGCGGCAAGGTGCAGGCGATTGTTGCGGGCCGTGTCACGCCGGGTCCGCGCGGCCTTCCGTTGCCGGGACAGAAGGTGAACAAGGGAGAAGTGCTGGCCTATGTCACGCCGGAAGTCGGCGGGCGCACACGTTCGCTTGCCGAGAGCCGGCTGCAACGCTTGCGCGAACTGGCTGATACCGTGCCCCGCAAGGTGATTGAGGAGGCCGAGGCCGCAGTCGCCAACGAGCAGTTGCGCGCGCCGGTGAGTGGCGTGATTGCATCCGCTTTTGTGGTGTCGGGGCAGGTCGTGGATGCGCGCGAGACCTTGTTCGAGATCGTCAATCCCGAACGCATGATTGTTGAGGCACTTGCGTTTGACATGGCGATTGCGTCGAACATTGCTTCGGCGAGCATCGTCGCCGGCGGCAAACGCGTGCCGCTGAAACTGGTGGGCGTGGCGCGCAGCCTGCGCGAACAGGCCTTGCCGCTGACTTTCCGCGGTGAAGGTCCGGCGATGGCGCAGCTTGCGCTGGGACAGCCGGTGAAGCTGGTGGTGCAGACACGCGACACGGTGCGCGGCGTTGCGGTGCCCACCGCGGCGCTGATGAAAAATCCCGCTAATCAGACCATCGTCTGGGTTAAGACCGCGCCCGAGCGGTTCGAGCCGCGGCCGGTGACGGTGGAGCCGCTGGACGGATCGACGGTGGCACTGCTTTCCGGGGTGGAGCCCGGTCAGCGCGTCGCGGTCGAGGCTGCAAACCTGATCAACCAGATTCGCTGACGAGGCCCCCGTGTTCAAGTGGCTGCTGGACAACAGCCTGGCCAACAGGCTGCTGGTGATCATCGCCAGCCTGGTGCTGATGGCCTATGGCGCATACACACTGTCGAAGACACCGGTCGACGTGTTTCCTGATCTGAACAAACCCACGGTCACGGTGATGACCGAGGCCGGCGGCATGGCCGCCGAGGAGGTTGAGCAGTTGCTGACCTTCCCGCTGGAAACCGCGATGAACGGACTGCCCGGTGTGGAGTCGGTGCGTTCGGTATCCAGCGCCGGCCTGTCGTTCATTTACGTGACCTTCAACTGGAACACCGAGATTTTCCGCGCGCGGCAGATGGTGTCGGAGCGGTTGTCGGCGATGGAGGGCGGGATTCCTCCGGGCATCGTGCCGCGCATGGGCCCGATCAGCTCGATCATGGGCGAGATCATGCAGGTGGCGTTGCCGATTGATCTGTCGAAGGCCACGCCGATGCAGGTCCGGGAGTATGCCGACTGGGTGTTGCGGCCGCGCCTGATGTCGATTCCCGGCGTAGCGCAGGTGATACCGATCGGTGGCGAGGTGCGCCAGTTCCAGGTCCAGCCTGACACCGTGATGATGGCCAATCTGGGCATCAGCCACGACCAGCTCGAGTCCGCGCTGCGTGGCTACTCGAGCAATACCTCGGGTGGTTTTCTCGAGTTGAATGGCCGCGAATACCTGATCCGCAATCTAGGCCGCACGTCGAACCTTGATGACCTCAAAAACATCGCACTGACCAGCCGCAACGGCCAGCCCATCGTGCTGCGGCAGATTGCTGAGGTGGCGTTTGCTCCGGCGGTGCGCCGCGGCGATGCCGGATTCGAGGGCAGGCCGGCGGTGATCCTCGGCATCCAGAAGCAGCCCACCGCCGACACCATCAGCCTGACCCGTGCCATCGAGTCGGCGATTGCCGATCTGGCGAAGGCGATGCCCGCAGGCATGGAGGCGCCGCGGGTCACCTTCCGCCAGGCCACGTTCATCGAATCGTCGATTTCGACGCTGCAGGGCAAGCTGATCGGTGCTTCGCTGTTCGTGGCGGTGATCCTGTTTTTCTTCCTCGGCACGCTGCGTCCGACCATCATCGCGTTGACCGCGATTCCGGTGTCGATTTTCATCACCGCGCTGGTGTTTCGTTACTTCAACCTGTCAATCAATACCATGACCCTGGGCGGGCTCGCCATCGCCATCGGCGGGCTGGTTGACGATGCCGTGGTCGGCGTTGAAAACGTGATGCGTCGTCTGCGCGAGAACCGCGTCGCTCATCCTGAGCACCGTCTGCATTCGCTGGAGCTGGTGGCCAAGGCGACGATGGAGGTGCGTTCGGCGATTCTCTACGCGACGATCATCATCGTGCTGGTATTCCTGCCGCTGTTCGCGCTGCCCGGCATGGAAGGGCGGTTGTTTGTGCCGCTGGGTGTGGCCTTTATCGTGTCGACGCTGGCCTCGCTGGTGGTTTCGGTGACGGTGACGCCGGTGCTGTCGGTCTATCTGCTGCCGCGCATGAAATCGCTGGATCATGGCGACACGCGGCTGCTGGCCTGGCTCAAGACGCGTTACCGCGACGCATTGGATGCCGTGCTGGACCGGCCGAAGGCGGCGATCGCATCGGGCCTGATCACAGTGGTTGTGGCAGCTGCCGCAGTGCCGCTGTTCCCGACCACCTTCCTGCCGCCCTTCAATGAGGGCACCCTGCTGATCGGCCTGCGCCTGAATCCCGGTGTGACATTGTCGGAATCGGCTGCGCTGGCGCGGCAGGCCGAGGTGCTGATCAAGCAGGTGCCGGAGGTCACGCATGTCGGCCGGCGCAGCGGTCGTGCCGAGCTGGATGAGCACGCCGAGGGTGTGCATGTCAGTGAACTCGATGTGGGGCTCAAGCCGGCAACGGAACTCACCCGCAGCATGGGCGAGATTTCGGCGGACATCCGCAGCCGTCTCGTCAATCTGCCGGCGGCGATTGCCGTCGGCCAGCCGATTTCCCATCGCATCGACCACATGCTCTCGGGTGTGCGTTCACAGATCGCGGTCAAGATATTCGGTGATGACCTCGACACTCTACGCGGCGAGGCTGATGCCTTGCGAGCACGATTGGCGCCGATCACCGGGCTTGCTGACCTCGAAATCGAGAAGCAGGTCCTCGCACCCGAAATCAAGGTGCGTGTCGATTACGCGGCGGCTGCACGTTACGGCGTGCCGGCTTCGCAGGTGCTGACAGTCCTGCAAAGCATGGTTGAGGGTGAGCGCGTGACCCAGATCGTCGAGGGTTCGCGCCGCTTTGCGCTGGTGGTGCGTCTGCCGGAGCAGGCGCGGTCCATCGAGGGTCTGAACCAGATCATGATCGAAACACCTTCGGGCCGTATTCCGTTGTCTCGGATTGCCAGCATCGAGGATGGTGATGGTCCCAACCAGATCAGCCGCGATGACGGCAAACGCCGCATCGTGATTTCGGCCAATGCGCAGGGGCGGGCATTGTCCGAGGTGGTCGCTGATATCCGCAAGGTGGTGGCCGACAGCAAACTGCCCGAGGGTTACTTCATCACGCTGGGCGGACAGTTCCAGGCGCAGGAAGAGGCTTCGCGCTTGGTCGGGCTGCTGTCGATTGTGTCGCTGACGCTGATGTTTGTCGTGCTCTACAGCCGTTACCAGTCGATGATCCTGTCGGCGCTGATCATGGCCAACATTCCGCTGGCGCTGGTCGGCGCGGTGCTGGGGCTGTGGTTGTCAGGGCAGCCGCTGTCGGTGGCTGCGCTGGTCGGTTTCATCACGCTCGCCGGCATTTCGGTGCGTAACGGCATTCTCAAGGTCAGCCATTACATCAACTTGATGCGTTTCGAAGGCGAAAACTTTGATCGCAAGATGATCCTGCGCGGCTCCATGGAGCGCCTGTCGCCTGTGCTGATGACGGCGCTGGTGACGGCTTTTGCGCTGGCACCGCTGCTGTTCGAAGCAGAGCGGCCGGGCACGGAAATCCTGCATCCGGTCGCGGTGGTGATTTTTTCGGGGCTGATCAGCTCCACGCTGCTTGATACCTTCCTGACCCCGGCGATGTTCTGGCTGTTCGGCCGCAAGGAGGCCGGGCGCCTGGTGGAAAACGGAAGTTCCGAAGCCCTTTGATTTTTTCTGGATGACAACAAGGAGATGGGGATGAAATCAGTAAAAAGTTTGCGTGCGGCATTGTTGCTGATGGCGGGATTGACTCTGGCCACCGGCGCTGTGGCCAGTGGTGACCACAAAAAAGGGCATGACCACAAGCCGCTTCATGGCGGTGTTGTGACCGAGGCGAAGGATGTCGATTACGAACTGGTGATCAAGCCTGATGCCATCGACATCCATGTTCGTGATCATGGCAAGCCGGCCGATTTGACCGGTGCCTCGGCGGTGCTGACGTTATTGGTGGGTACGGACAAGCAGGAGATCAAGCTCGTGCCCGCCGGCAGCAAATTTACGGTGCACGGCAAGTTTTCAGCGCCTGCCGGCACCAAGGCGGTGGCCATGATCGCCTTGCGCGGCAAGCCGGCGAAGTCGGTGCGCTTCGCACTTAAATAAGCGTGCAGGGGCGGCGCGCGGCTGCAGTTTTCACGCTTGCGCGCCGCAATCGTGATATAAGCTGTTGTTTTTATTGATATTATTTATCGCTTATAATGCGCGCCGCACCGCACCCGCCATTCTCCCGGCGGGTGCCTGAACAGGCCAGCGCATGAATATCGACCAGGAAGTTGCCCGCCGGCGAACCTTCGCCATCATTTCGCACCCGGACGCGGGCAAGACCACGCTCACCGAAAAGCTGCTGCTGTTTGCCGGCGCGATCCACATCGCCGGCAGCGTGAAGTCGCGCAAGGCCTCGCGCTACGCGACCTCGGACTGGATGGAGATTGAAAAGCAGCGCGGCATCTCGGTCGCCAGTTCGGTGATGCAGATGGAATACCGCGACTGCGTGATCAACCTGCTCGACACGCCGGGCCACCGTGATTTTTCGGAAGACACCTACCGCGTGCTGACCGCGGTGGATGCCGCGCTGATGGTGATCGACGCTGCCAACGGCATCGAGCCGCAAACGCTGCGGCTGCTGCAGGTGTGCCGCGCGCAGAACACGCCGGTGATCACCTTCATCAACAAGATGGACCGCGAGGTACGCGAACCGACTGACCTCGTTGATGAAATCGAACGCACGCTGGGCATGCCGGTCGTGCCCTGCACCTGGCCCATCGGCATGGGCAAGCAGTTCAAGGGCGTGTTCGACCTGCGCGCCGACCGCATGCGCGTGTTCACCGCCGGTGAGGACCGTGTCGGCGATGACGATGAAATCATCAAGGGCATCGACAACCCGGAAATTGCCAGCCGCTATGGCGACACCTTCAGCAATGCCCGCGCCGAGATGGAGCTGGTGCAGGGCGTGTCGCCGGAATACAGCGCGGAAGAGTTTCTGGCCGGCAAACAGACGCCGCTGTTCTTCGGCTCGGCGATCAACAACTTCGGCGTGCGTGAAGTTCTTGACGCGGTGGTCGATTTTGCCTCGCCGCCGCGGCCGCACAAGGCGCTGCAGCGTGAAGTGCTGCCAGTCGAAGAGAAGTTTTCCGGCGTGGTGTTCAAGATCCAGGCCAACATGGATCCCGGCCACCGCGACCGCGTCGCCTTCATCCGCATCTGTGCCGGCCGCTTCGAGCGCAACATGCGGCTGAAGAACTGCCGCACCGAAAAATTCTTCCGGCCCAGCTCCGTGGTGGCCTTCATGTCGCAGCGCCGCGAGCAGGTTGAAGACGCCTATGCCGGCGACATCATCGGCATTCCCAACCACGGCGTGCTGCAGCTTGGTGACACGCTGACCGAGGGCGAGGAACTGCAGTTCACCGGCCTGCCGTTTTTCGCGCCGGAACTGTTCCAGACTGTCGAGGTGGCGGATCCGCTGCGCAGCAAGCAGTTGCGCACCGGACTCGCCCAGCTGGGCGAGGAGGGCGCGATCCAGGTATTCAAGCCGGTGGCGGGCAGCCTGCTGCTGCTCGGCGCCGTCGGCCAGCTGCAGTTCGAGGTGGTCGCGCACCGTCTGAAACACGAATATGGCTGCGAGGCACGGCTGTCGCCGGCGCGTTACGTCGCCGCGCGCTGGGTGACCTGTGACGATGACCGCGAACTGCAGCGTTTCATCGATGCCAATTCACACCGCGTTGCGCATGACGCTGTTGGTGCGCCGGCCTTTCTGGCGGGCAACGCGATCGAGATTGATGTTGCGCAGGAGCAGTGGCCGAAGATCAAATTCCATGCCCTGCGTGAACACGCCGGGCTGATCTTTCACAACAATTCAGTGCTGGCCTGATCCGGCGCGGCACGCAAAAAGTGCTCCCGGCTTTTTGTTGGTAACCCACGGGATTCCGGCTTGCCCCCCCAAAGGGGACTTCCTCCGGGGCGCGCCGGAATGACGTCCGTGGGGCATGGAAGCTCCGCCTCAGGCTCCTACTGCGGCGTGTAAATCACGATCAATGCCCGCGCTTCGCCGCCGAGGCCGCGTCCGCGGTGCGGCAGGCGTGACTCGAAATACAGGCTGTCACCGGCCTCGAGTGTCCACTTGCGCGTGCTGCCGTCGATTTCCATTTCCCATTCCACGCGGCCGCTGAGGATGAACAGGAATTCCTCGCCTTCGTGCTCGAAGCGCACCTCGCTGCTGATGTCGGTGGGGAAGGTGAACAGGAAGGGTTCCATGTGTTTGTGCCGCTTCTTGTGCGCGAGGCTGACGTAGTCATATCCGAAAGCACTTGCCCCCCTGACCTCGGGGCGCCGTTCATTGATGCGCACAATGCTGAAGGCATCGTCATAGCCGTCACCCGAGGCCTTCAGAAATTCGGTGACTTCCACCTGCAGCGCCTGCGCGATGCGCACCAGCGTGCCGATCGGCGGCACGATATGCCCGTTCTCGATTTTCGACACATAACCCTTGGTTACGCCGATGGCGTCGGCGAGCTGTTCCTGGGTCAGGTTGCGGCCGGTGCGCAACGCGGCGACGTGGGTGCCGATGTAGCGTTCGATGTCGCTGGAGGTGCTGGCGGGGTGGGGTGTGCTCATGCGGTGGTCAGTGTCGGCAGGCGGGTCCGGTTGGCGGCGCGCGCGGCGCCGTATTCCATGATACGTGCAGTTTCCGACGCCACTTCGGCGCCGAGCATGCGTTCCAGCAGATACAGCGTGACGTCGATGCACAGTGTGACGCCGCCGCCGGTGACCACCATGCCGCTGTCTGCGAGCAGCGCGGGGCGGGCATCGACTCCGGGATATTCGCCGCGCAGGCGTTCGAGCGGGGGCACTTCGCGGCCGGCGATCACCTCCTGTTTGGTGGTGGCGATGCGGCCGTCGAGTATGCCGCTGGCGGCGAGGATCATGCCGCCGGTGCACACCGCTGCAACCAGCATTTCACCGGCGACGCAGCGCCGCAGGTAGTCGAGTGTCGGCGCATGGCTGCACTGCGCCTCCCAGCCCGGGCCGCCGGTGACGATCAGCGCATCAAAGGCCGGTGCGTCAGCGATGCCGTAACGCGCGATGACTTCAAGCTCGTTGGCAAAGCGCACGGTGCCAGCCTGCGCGGCCACGGTGGAGATGCGGATCTGCGGCGCGACGCGGCGCGCCATCGACAACACGCCATAGGTGCCGAGGTCGATCGGCTCCACGCCGTCATAAATGAAAATGCCGAAATGCATGCCGGGGCTCCGTGTCTGCGGCTCGCACTGATTCAGTGCAATGGTTTCCCAAAAAGAAACTTTTTGGTGCATACTGTGCTTGCGTTTGCACCGTCATGAGTCAGCTTCAGGGCGAAATTGAGCATGGCTTGAAGATACACCAAAGAAGTGTTGACGAGAAAGTTTCCTGTGAGGATACTTTGCCCGGCACGTTGATTTAAGCAATTTGGTTTATTCAATGCGACCGGGACAGGTTGTTCCCGACTTCAACAATACAACCGCAGGTGTGCAACGGAGGAGTCGCCAACCCCTATGGAGAGCAGACTCATGAAACAGCAAGAACCGAAGCAGAAGTCCCCGGCGGTTGCAGAGACGCGTCCTGCGCGCCGCCGTTTCCTTGGCGCGGCTGCGGCTGGCGGCACAGCCATCGCCGGTTTCCCGTTCATTGCCCGCGCCCAACCGGCGGTGACCAACTGGCGGTTCCAGAGCACCTGGCCGGCGAAGTTCCTGTACCAGGAATTTGCGGTGGACTGGACCAAGAAGGTGTTCGAGCTTTCCGGTGGCCGCCTGAAGATCGACATGCTGCCCGCGGGCGCTGTGGTTCCGGCGCTGCAGATTGTTGATGCCACCAGCAAGGGCGTCATCGACGGCGGCCACGGCCTGCCCGGTTTCTGGTTCGGCAAGAACACCGCCTTCGGCCTGTTTGGTGCCGGTCCCGATTTCGGCATGGACGGCAACCAGCTGCTGGGCTGGATCGAATACGGTGGCGGCAAGGAGCTGTATGCCGAAGTGCAGGCGGCGGCGCAGATCGACGCTGTCAGCTTCCTGTTTGCGCCGGTGCCCTGCGAGCCGATGGGCTGGTTCAAGAAGGAGATCAAGGCGCCAACCGATCTCAAGGGCCTCAAGTTCCGAACCGCCGGCCTCGCGGTGGACATGTTCAAGGAGCTGGGCGTATCGGCGGTGCAGATGGCGCCGCCCGACATCGTGCCGGCACTCGACCGCGGCCTGCTCGACGGTGCCGAGTTCGCCAGCGCCTCGGATGACCGCATCATGGGTTTCCCCGATGTCGCGCGCTTCTACCTGCAGCAGAGTTATCACATGGCCAACAACTTCTGCGAAGTGATGGTCAACCGCAAGCGTTACGAAGCGCTGCCTGACGACCTGAAGACCGTGTTGAAGCTCGCCTCGCAGGCCGCCAGCGCCGACATGGAGTGGAAGGCCATGCACCGCATGTCGCAGGATTACCTTGAGCTGAAAAAGAACGCGAAGCTGCGCATCTACAAGACGCCGAAGCCGATCCTTGATGCCCAGCTCAAGGCCTGGAACGCGGTGATCAAGCGCCGTTCGGCGGAAAATCCGCTGTTCGCCAAGGTTGTCCAGTCGCAGATGAACTGGGCCAAGCGGGTGATGTTCTGGCACAACGAAGTGCAGGTCGGCCAGGCCGCAGCCTATGCCCATTATTTCGGGAAGGGCGCCTGAGTTTGACACGGGGCTTTGGCATGAAGGCGGCCGTTGCGCCAGTGGCGGCCGCCGTTATCATCAAAAGACGAACAACCGATTCACGCAACAAACAGGGAAGAGGAATGAAGCATGGCTGATTACGACAAGCGCTTGCAGGAAATGGGCATCATCCTGCCGCCGGCCGCCGCGCCGGTGGCGAACTACGTTGGTTACACCGTGTCGGGTAACCTGGTCTTTGTGTCCGGGCAGTTGCCGTTCGCGGACGGCAAGGTCGCGGTGCAGGGCCGTGTCGGCGCCGGACTCACGGTGGATGACGGCTATCGCGCAGGCCGGCTGTGCGCGCTGAACCTGCTGGCGCACCTGCGTGCCGCCTGCGGCGGCAGTCTGAACAAGGTCACCCGCGTGCTGCGGCTGGGCGGTTTTGTCTGCGTCGCGCCGGATTTTGTCGATGCGCCGAAATGCGTCAACGGCGCTTCCGACCTGATGGTCGAGGTGTTTGGTGATGCCGGGCGCCATGCGCGCTTTGCGGTGGGTGTGGCGACACTGCCGGCGAATGCCGCGGTCGAAGTCGACGCCACTTTTGAAATCAAGCCCTGAGCCGCGCAGCATGCGGCCCGGGTTCAACGCGAGGACGACACCATGAACGATCCGATCATCCGCTACTTCGGCTGGTCCAGCCTGTCGATCGAGACGGCGGACGGCGCGCTGTTCTTCGATCCCTTTTTCCGCCACTACTGCGGCGCGCAGTGGTTCGACATCGATGATTACCTGCACGCCAAATACATCTGCGTCACCCACGGCCACGAGGAGCATTTCCTCGACGTGCCGGTGGTCGCCAAACGCACCGGCGCCACGGTGATCGGGCCGCGGTCGGTGACCGACTTCCTCGCCTGGCGCAGCGGCATGCCGCGCGACAAGCTGGTCACCATCGACACCGAATCGGTGAGCACGCTGCCCGGCTTCAAGGTGAGTTCCTTCCGCTGGAAACACCGCGACATCAACCTGGTCAAGGCACTGTCGAAGGCGGTGTTCCACGGCAACGCCACACAGCTGTCCTGGGCCTGGAGCAGCGCCACCAACGCGCCGTTCTATTCGCCGTATACCGGCTACCACGTCGAACTGCCCGGCGGCCTGACGGTGCTGAATTACAACGAGGGTTTCAACACCAAGATGACCGACGCCGAGATCACGGCGCTGGGCAAACGTTTTCGCACCGACGTGCTGCTCGCCGGCATGCAGCTCGATTTCACTGCCGACATTGCGCGTGGGGTGAAGGCGCTCAACCCTAAAATCATCGTGCTCTATCCGCCGCACGACAAGTTCCACGAAATGATGGGCGTCAGCTCGAAACCCTGGGCTGATTTTGCGGCCGCGGCCAGCGCGGCGCTGCCTTCGGCCAGGGTGCTGATCGCCGATCCGGGCTTTGTGATGAATGCGGCCACCGGTGAAGTGCTGCCGTCGCGGCCCAGCGTGAAGATCGCGGCCTGATCGCCGCGGTGTGAAGTCAGGCGCGCGGTCAATCCATCGGCCGCGCCGCCAAAAACGCTATTTCGTGAATTCCATCGGCGGCAGCTTGAGCAGGCCGAACTGCGTGCGCTGCGGCATCACCACAAAGCGCAGCTGGTCGAGATGGCAGTTGACGAAGGCGTCGATGGCGATTTTCGGGTTCTTCAGCGGCTGGTTCTGATAAACCGGCCAGATGTAATCGTCAAAAATCATCAGGCCGCCCGGTTTCAGCAGCTTCCAGCCGAGGATGGCATCAGCCAGCACGTCCGCGGCCTGGTGTGAGCCATCCACATAAACAAAATCCGCGCGGATCCCGCGCGACAGCAGCTGCACCAGCCCGTCATCGGAGCGGCCGGCGAGCACTTCGACCTGCGCGGCCTTGCCGCTGGTGTTGATGTTGTAATCAAAGCGCTGCCGCAACTCGGCTTTTTCCGCGGCGTTGTGTTCGATGCTGCCTTCAAAGCTGTCAAGGCAATACAGGCGCGTGTCGGGGTGGCGTGCCAGGTGCTCCAGCATCCACACTGCCGAAGAACCTTCGTAGGAGCCGATTTCGACCAGGGTCCGGGGTTGTTCGAAATCCCACTGCAGATTCCTGAACAGCTGGCCCCAGTGCGCGGCAGTCTGGCTGAACCAGTCGCGGGTGAAGCGGTAGGGCCTGTTGTTGGTGTCCATCGCGTCAGTGGTTCAGCGGCTGATTTCACCGGCCCAGCGCAGGATTTCCTCGACCGATGCACGCGGCGCGCCGGCATGGTCTGCCGCCGGTTCGGCCAGCCGGGTGCGCGGGTTGGCGGGCAGGGCGCGGAACACATCGTGTTTGATGCGCACCAGCGCCGGATAGTCGTGCTGCGGCACGATCAGCAGCACCGGCGTTGCGGGCTGCACCGCGCGCAGCGAGCGGAACTGGTTCATCGCACCTTCAGGGTCAAACCACGACAGATAGGTCGCCGCCGTGGTGCGCACGGTCCAGCTGCCCTTGGCGCCTTCGTAGTCGAGGAATTCGCCACGCTCCTGGCCGCGGCCCTCGCCAACCATGTTGCGCGCATTACGCACCGCGCCGCCGAGCTGCTGCAGGAACAGGCTGTTCGAGACATCACCACCGGGTGCGATGGCGATCAGGCCGTCCAGCGGGCGCAGCGTGGCGTAATGCAGCGCAAACACGCCGCCCTGGCTGTGGCCGGCGACAAACACCCGCTTTGCGCCCTTGTCGCGCAGGGTGGCAATCGCGGCATCGACGTCCTTCACCGCGGTGGCGACATCGACGTCGTACTGCCGGTCGCGAGACCACGGCATCTGCAGGTTGGCAACCTGCCAGCCTCTGGCCTGCAGGCCTTCGGCCAGCGGCCGCACCAGGCCCTGCGGCATGCCGCCTTTGCCGTGCATGATGACGATGCCGTCCTGGGCCGATGCCGGGAGTATCGGGGCCGCCAGCAACAGCACGGCCAGAAGGGTTTGCAGTTTGGGCATGCGACGTGTGTTCATCGGCGCATTGTCGGCTGATCAGCCGAGTTCGGCAAACACGCGGCGGATTTCGGCAACCCGGGCCTTGAGATCCGGCGTCGCGACTTCGATGCGCAGCCGGTCCTGGCCGGCGAGTTTGTAGTTCCGCTTTTTCTGGATCAGGTTGATGATCTTGATCGGCTCGATCGGCGGGTTGGGCACGAAATGGAGCTGGATCACCGCATCGCTGGCGTCGATGCGGGCGATGCCCAGCGGTTTGCCGAGGATGCGCAGGCGATGGCAGTCGATCAGTGTGCGCGTGGCATCGGGCATCTCGCCGAAGCGGTCGATCAGTTCTTCCTGCAGCAGTTGCAGCTGGTCGTCGTCGCCGCAGTTGGCCAGCCGCTTGTAGAGCACCAGCCGTTCATGAACGTCGTGGCAGTAGTCGCTGGGCAGCAGGGCCGGGGCATGCAGGTTGATCTCGGTGGTGACACCCAGCGGCGCGTCGAGGTTGGGTTCCTTGCCCTCCTTCAGCGATTTCACCGCGGTGTCGAGCATCGCGCAGTAGAGGTTGAAGCCGATTTCCTGCATTTCGCCCGACTGCGAATCGCCGAGCACCTCGCCGGCGCCGCGGATCTCGAGGTCGTGCATGGCGAGGTAAAAACCCGAGCCCAGCTCTTCCATCGCCTGGATCGCGTCCAGCCGTTTTTTCGCGGCCGGTGTGATGTTGCCTTCGTCGGGCAGCAACAGGTAGGCATAGGCCTGGTGGTGCGAGCGGCCGACACGGCCGCGCAACTGGTGCAGCTGCGCCAGGCCAAAGCGGTCGGCGCGGTTGATGATGATGGTGTTGGCGGTGGGAATGTCGATGCCGGTCTCGATGATGGTGGTGCACAGCAGCACGTTGAAACGGCCCTGGTAGAAATCGCGCATGGCGAGTTCCAGCTCGCGCTCGCGCATCTGGCCGTGGGCGATGCGCACCCGCGCCTCGGGCAGCAGGGCGGTGAGCTGTTCCTCGATGTTGGCGATGGTGTCGATGTCGTTGTGCAGGAAATACACCTGGCCGCCGCGTTTCAGTTCGCGCAATACCGCCTCGCGGATCAGCGACTTCGCATAACGCGCGACAAAGGTCTTGATCGCCAGCCGGCGCTGCGGCGCGGTGGCGATCACCGAGAAATCGCGCAGTCCTTCCAGCGACATTGCCAGCGTGCGCGGGATCGGCGTCGCGGTCAGCGTCAGCACATCGACCTCGGCGCGCAGGGCTTTGAGCTGTTCCTTCTGCCGCACGCCGAAGCGGTGTTCCTCGTCGATGATCACCAGGCCGAGGTTCTTGAATTTCACGTCGCGGCTGACCAGCTTGTGTGTGCCGACGGCGATGTCGATGCGGCCCTCGGCCAGACCCTTCAGCGCGTCGGCGGTTTCCTTGGCAGTACGAAAACGCGACAGCTCGGCAATCTTCACCGGCCAGTCGGCAAAGCGGTCGGTGAAGGTATTGAAATGCTGTTCCGCGAGCAGCGTGGTCGGCACCAGCACGGCAACCTGCTTGCCGTCGGCCACCGCGACAAAGGCCGCGCGCAAGGCCACTTCGGTCTTGCCGAAGCCGACATCGCCGCAGACCAGGCGGTCCATCGGCTTGCTGCTTTTGAGGTCCTCGATCGTGGCGTTGATTGCCGCCGCCTGGTCGGCGGTTTCCTCGAACGGAAAACCCTCGGCGAAGGCCTCGTAATCATGCGGCTTCAGCTTGAAGGCATAACCCTCGCGCGCCGCGCGCTGTGCATACAGCGCGAGCAGTTCGGCGGCGGTGTCGCGCACCTGCTGCGCGGCGCGGCGTTTGGCCTTGTCCCACTGGCCGCTGCCCAGTTGGTGCAGCGGTGCCTGGTCAGCGGCGGCGCCGCTGTAGCGGCTGATCAGGTGCAGGCTCGACACCGGCACGTAGAGCTTGTCGTTGTTGGCGTATTCCAGCGTCAGGAATTCGGTGGGACCTTCGCCGAGGTCCATGCTCTGCAGGCCTAGATAACGTCCGATGCCATGCTGCTCATGCACCACCGGATCACCGACCTTGACCTCGGACAGGTCGCGCAGCATGCCTTCAGGTGCATGGCGCTTGGTGTCACGTGCACTGCGGTTGCGCGCCTGCGCGGCATACAACTCGTTCTCGGTGACAAAGGCGACGCCGGCGGCGTGGTCGATCCAGCCGCTGCCCAGCGGTGCACTGGTCAATGCGAATGTTTTGTCGCTGGCCTGGAATGCCGCCCAGTCCGCCACCGCCGCTGGTTTCAGGCCGTACTCGGCGAAATACTCGAGCATGGTTTCGCGCCGGCCCAGGCTTTCCGCGGCGACCAGCACACGCCCGTCAAAACTGTCGATGAAGCTGCGCAGCCGGTGCAGCGGATCTTCGGCGCGGCGTTCGACGTTGAGCAGCGGCAGCGGTGATGTGCCTTCTGTACTTGCTCCCTCCCCTGCCTTCAGGCGGGGGAGGGTTGGGGTGGGGGCAGATAAGTTATATAACTCATTGTTTTTATTACTATTTTTATCAATCTCCGGTGCGACCACCTGCAAATCCACCCGGCGGAAACCCTTGATCGACCCGAAGAAGGCATCCTCGGCGAGGAACAATTCCTGCGGCGGCAGCACCGGATTGGCGAGGTCACCGCGCACCATCGCATGGCGGCCGCGGGTGTCGGCCCAGAACTCGTCGATCGCTTCGCGGATGCCGGGGCGCAGGCACACCGTGGTGTCCGCCGGCAGGTAATCGCTGAGCAGTGCGGTGCTGTCAAAAAACAGCGGCAGGAAATATTCAATGCCCGCGGTGGGAATGCCCTTCGACACATCCTTGTAAACCTGGCTGCGCGAAGGGTCGCCTTCAAAGCGCTCGCGGAAACGCTGGCGGAACGCGGTGCGTGCGGCTTCATCCATCGGAAACTCGCGCGCCGGCAGCAGCCGCACCTCGGGCACCTTCATGATCGAGCGCTGGCTGTCGACATCAAAGCTGCGGATCGAATCGATCACGTCATCAAACAGGTCGATGCGGTAGGGCAGCGGGCTGCCCATCGGAAAGAGGTCGATCAGCCCGCCGCGGAAACTGTATTCACCGGGCGCCACCACCTGCGTGACATGGTTGTAGCCGGCCAGCGTGAGCTGCAGGCGCAGTGCATCGGGGCCGAGTTTCGCGCCCTGGCGGAAATAGAAGGTGTTGCCGGTGATGTAATCCACCGGCGCGAAGCGGTACAGCGCCGTGGTCACCGGCACCAGCGCGATGTCGAAATCACTGCGCGCGATCTGGCACAACGTGGCGAGCCGTTCCGACACCAGGTCCTGGTGCGGCGAGAAATGGTCCCAGGGCAGGGTTTCCCAGTCCGGCAGCATGTGCACCCGCAGCTGCGGCGAGAAGAATGGAATCTCTTCGAGCAGGCGCTGTGCCTGCCATGCCGACTCGGTGATCACCAGCAATGGGCGAGCGCGGGCCGCCAGCGCCGCGAGCAGGGGGGCGTCGCTGGAACCGTGGAGGGGCACTGTGCTGATCCGCTGCCCGGGGGCGGGCAGCTCTTGCGGCAACATCAAAGGCGTTTCAACAAAGGGCGCTATTATAAACGCGGCCCTTTTCTCCACTGCCCATCCCTACAGACTGCACGGGAATTGTCATGCGCAAACTGCTGCAACTCATTGGTATGGTTCTGCTGGTCCAGGGCGCATCGGCGCTGGCGCAGGCTACCGTCAAATCCGAAAAACACGAATTCCGCGTCGTTACGCTGGTCCGCGGCCTGCAGAATCCCTGGTCGCTCGCCTTCCTGCCCGATGGCCGTGCGCTGGTGACCGAACGCGAAGGCCGGCTGCGCATCATCGGCAAGGACTGGCGCCTTGATCCGCGGCCGGTTGAAGGCCTGCCCGAAATCGTCGCCAGCGGCCAGGGCGGCCTGCTCGACGTGGTTCTGCACCCGCAGTACGAGAAAAACGGCTGGATCTACTGGTCATACAACGCGCCGGGGGCGGGCGGTTGGGGCACCGCGATGGCGCGCGGCAAGCTGCAGGGTGGCCGCATGACTGATGTGCAGGTGCTGTTCAGCATGGAGCCCAAGACCCGAGCCGGCCACCACTTCGGCGGGCGCATCGTGTTCGACCACAAGGGCTTCGTTTATCTGACCCTCGGCGACCGCGGCGACATGCCGCGCGCACAGCGCATGGATGACCACGCCGGCTCGGTGATCCGCCTGCACGACGACGGCCGCGTGCCCGCCGACAATCCCTTTGTGATGCAGGCCGGCGCGAAGCCGGAGAAATTCACCCTCGGCAACCGCAATATGCAGGGCGCAGCACTGAATCCGCGCACTGGCGAGCTGTGGACCCACGAACACGGCCCGCAGGGCGGCGACGAAATCAACGTGATGCGCGCCGGCCGCAACTACGGCTGGCCGGTGATCAGCTACGGCGTCAACTACGGCATCGGCACGAAGATTGGTGAGGGCACCGCCAAGCCCGGCATGGAGCAGCCGCTGCTGGTGTGGACACCGTCCATCGCGCCTTCGGGCATGGCCTTCTATAACAGTGATGCCTTTCCCAACTGGAAGGGCAATCTTTTTGTTGGTGCGCTACGTGACGAGATGCTGGTGCGGCTGGAACTGGAGGGTGACAAGGTGGTGCGGCAGGAGCGACTGATCAAGGGTGTCATCGGGCGTATCCGCGATGCGCGCGTGGGGCGGGATGGCTTGATCTATCTGCTCACGGATGAGCGGGAGGGGGTGGTGGTGAGGTTGGAGGCGGTCAAGTAAATTTTGATTTGGCGCGTTACTTCTAAAATGAGTTGTTAGGGGGGGCTTATGGCTAGGAAACCTACGTTTTTTAGTTTCCATTATGCAAATGACGTCATGCGCGTTCAGCAAATTCGAAATATAGGTGCGCTTGATGGGAATGAACCGGTTTCCCCAAATGATTGGGAGCAAGTTAAACGTGGTGGGGATGCATCAGTTAAGAGGTGGATCGATGAAAATATGAAGTACAAGCAATGCGTAATTGTTCTCGTTGGTGCTGAAACCGCTGACAGGCCGTGGGTTCGTTATGAAATTGAAAAGGCGTGGAATGATGGTAAACCCATCTTTGGAATTCATATTCATAACTTAAAATGCCCTCGGACAGGGACTTGCATTAAGGGTGCTAATCCCTTTGATAGATTTAATTTTCAAAATGGGAAAAAGCTGTCTTCCTTTGTTAAATGTTATGACCCAAACCCACTCTATGCTTATCATGACATTGCCGACAACATCGAGTTTTGGGTTGAGCAGGCGATTGCTCAAAGGAGATGAGATGAATTCTGAGGAAATATTAAATTTAAATCCTGAATCTGCTTCTATTCAAACGCATTTGTCGATTATTCAGAATGTAATTCAGCGTATGGCTGATAACAGTTCCTCCTGTAAGGCTTGGTGTGTAACTTTGGTATCTGCGGTTTTAGTTATAGTTGCGGATAAGGGGCGGCCGGAATACGCATGGATTGCATTGTTGCCGACTTTTGTATTTTCGGCGCTCGATGCTTATTATCTTGCGCTTGAAAAAGGGTTTAGAAATTCTTATAACGATTTTATATACAGGTTGCACAGTAAGACGCTGAGAGCGATGGATCTTTATTCGATTACCCCCAAAGGTTGTCTCGCAAAACTTCAATTTGATTCATTGAAGTCATTTTCAATTTGGGGGTTTTACGTTTCTCTAATTGTTCTGATCGCGATAACAAAAACAATTGCTATTAAATAGAGGTGGATAAGCGAGTTGGACATACGGTTGCGATGTAAGATTTTTTGATGTCGAATAATTTTCCTGACTCCTGCTATCTGATCACCGCTGTCGATCTGGTGTCCCGACTCACCGACTTCACTCTGATCGACCTCCGCCCCGCCGAAGACTTTGCCGTCGGCCACATTCCCGGCAGCATCCACGTCGATATCTACGGCGTGAGCCTCAACGATTCATCCGAAGCACCGTTCAATTCCTTTCTGGCAATCTTCCGTGTGCTCTCCGGCTCACGCCGCTTAAGCCCACCGGTAACCCTTTTGCCGCTGGCCGTAAGGTAGGGGCTGCGGCTCAATGAGCGACTTGCTACTGCACATCGCCGCGTTATGCGTGCTGCTCGCCGCCGCAGAAACCCTGCACGGCATTTTCCGGGCGGTGGTGCTGGTGCCGCGCATCGGCAAAAAGGCGGCGCTGAAAGTGGCCATCGTTACCGGTTCGCTGCTCGCCTTCGCGCTGTGCTGGTGGCAGGTTCCGGCGATGGGTGTTGTTGCCACGCTGCCTTTGCTGGGCATCGGCGCCGTGCTCGCGCTGTTCATGGCGACCTTCGATCTCCTGCTCGGCCGCTGGTTGCTGAAGCGACCGTGGTCGCGGGCCTTCGAGGACTTCAACCCTGCGGGCGGCAATTACCTGCTGTTCGGGTTATTGTTGCTGATCACGTTTCCCTGGCTGGTGATGCGTCTGCAACTGGCCTGGGCATTCTAGATCCGGAGATTCAACACAGAGGAGGCTGGCATGGAAGCGGAGCAGAGGGTGGTTGTTGTTGATGTGAACATGAAGTTCTGGACGATGGTGGTCTTTCTGGTGAAACTGGCCATTGCGTCCATTCCGGCGGCGATGATCCTGTTTGGCATCGGTCTTGTGATGACCCTGCTGTTTGGCGGGATGGTGGCCGGATTCTCGGCCCGTGTCTGAGCGTGCTTAGCACGTAACCCGCGCTGCGCCTTGCGGGCTGTTTTCCGATTGATGCTCACACTTGACTGGTTGCTGCCTGATGCCCACTACGCTTGATCCTTCATCGCCGCGCATGCCCAAATATCCGCGCCTGCCCGTGGCCCGGTTTCTGACGGTAGCCGGTGCCGCGGTGCTGTTGTTATCGTTGTTCATGCAGTTCCAGATGTGGCAGGCCGTGTTTGGCCTGCGCCCGGTCGCACCCGGCGGTGGTGAATACATGACGGCTCTGTTCTTTGGCATGCCGTCCCTGTTGCTGTCGGTCGTGTTGCTCGGCATTGCCACTGCGCGGGCAGCCTGGCGCTCCAAGGCTTCGGCAATCCTGCTGGTGCTGGCGCTGGCGATGCTGTCGGGCTGGCTGGCCTTGTTTGTGCGCAGCCTGTTTGTCTGAGCACATGATCGAGCGCCGGCCTGTTCCAGCTGCATCCCTGCTGGCGCGCCACGCCGGTGCTGATGGTTACGCCGATTGTTACTGCACCGAAATCGACGGCAGTGTCAGCCACGCTGAATTTGTCGAGGCCTTCTACACCACGCCGTTGTTCAAGGTGGAGCGTTTGATCCTGCGGCTGGCGGTTTCGCGGCCATCGACCGACGCGGAAGCGCGGCAGCTCGCGCGTGGCGAACGTGATCAATTCGCCGCATGGTCGGTCAAGGCGCGTGATGTGAACCAGTTGCTGCTCGCGGACTTCTCCGGGCGCACCTGTTCCTGGCTGATGACCGAGGCGGTGGATTCCGGTGGTGTTGCGCGTACCCGGCTGTATTTCGGATCCGCAGTGCTGCCGCGTCGTGACCGGGTTACCGGGCGCAGCTCATTGGGGTTTGCCTTCAGTGCGCTGCTGGGTTTTCACAAGCTGTATTCGCGGGCTTTGCTGGCGGCTGCATGCAGGCGCCTGGTGAATTGATATAACCAATTGTTTTTATTGATAAATATTTAATTTCTCGTTCTGTTCATTTATTCTGTCGGATCGGGAGCGGATTGGGTTGTGCGGCGGCAGAACTTTAAAATTGTTGTTCTATACCCACCTAATCAATATGAATCGATTACCCCCGAGGAGAACCCATGCTCCGCTTTGACGTCCCCCAGGTGTGGTCCAACGTTGCGCGCTTTGAAGCTTTCCTGACTTTCCTGTTCTGTGCAATCGCCCTCGCCGGGGTGCCGTGGATCATGGTGTTGCTCGCGGTGCAGGGTTTCATCCGCGGTTTTTTTGGCCACTATCGCGAGCCGGCGCACCGGTTGTGGCAGCGCATTGCCGAGGCGCGGGGCTGGGGCGGCAAGAAGGAGAACGCCGGCGCCAAGATGTTCGCCAACAAGATTCTGTTCATTGCCAGTACGGCAGCGGTGTTGCTGTATGTGGCTGGCAGCGCGATGTGGGTGGTGCCGTGTTACGTGTTGATTGTGTTTTCAAGTCTGGAGTGGGCATTGTCGTTCTGCGCCGCCTGCTGGGCCTATGGTTTCTGGTATCAGCGCTTTCCGCCGTCGGCTTGATTGCCCCGGGGGCCCGTGATGCGTTGTCCATATATTGACAGGCCCGGGCACGGCTGACCGGGCGGCGCCTATAATCACGCTTTCGCAATAGATTCCCGCTCGGGAGCAAACCATGCCGCAAATCACTGCATACGAAGACGCCAAGGTCAACCGCAAGGAACGTCAGGTCCCGACCGGGACCGCATGGCGGACCCCGTTGATCGATCCGGACCCCAACAATCTGGCCACCCCGCAAGCTTTCCTGGTCGAAGGCACGCCAGGCCGGGTGATCAAGCCGCATTTCCATGATTACGACCAGTATCAGGTGGTGGTCAGTGGCGACGGGCTGATGGGCAAACATCCGCTGACCGTCAACGCCGTGCACTACTCGCGCGCACACACGCCCTACGGCCCGATCGTGTTCGGGCAGGGCATGGGCTTTCTGACGCTGCGTGCGCACAAGGATCCCGGCGCGCAATATCTCGATCAGCCGGAAACCCGGGTCAAGCTCGAGCAGGTCAACAATCGCAATCCCTTCCAGGTCACCGAAGCACCGAAGTTTGATGCGGCAACCGCCGGCGCCGCGGTGCACACCTTTGAAGAGATCAAGGACGAGCAGGGCCTCGGCAGTTTCTCGATCAGCGTCGCACCGAACAGCAAGGCGATGGCACCGGACCCGAGCAACAGCAACGGGCAGTATCTGATCATCGTGCGCGGCAGCCTGGTTTACCAGGGCAAGGAATACAAGGCGCTGTCGGTGGCCTTCGTCAAACCCGAGGAAGGCAGTCTCGAACTGGTGGCCGGCAGCGAAGGCCTTGATGCGCTGGTCTTGCATTTCCCGCGCAGCGTCGCGCAGCAGGCTGCAGCGCCGAAAGCGGCGCGCAGCGAGCCCGGCACCCGCGTCTGGCAATGCCTGCTCTGTGCCTTTGTATACGACGAAGCCAAGGGCATCCCGGAAGAAGGCATCGCCCCCGGCACACCGTGGGAAGACGTGCCCGAAGACTGGTACTGCCCGGACTGCTCCGCAGGCAAGGCGGACTTCCAGATGTCGCTGGTGGGCTGAACCCCGCAGCGGCCAGAAACAGGCGCCACGCGAAATCGCGTCGCGCCTGTTTTTTTGTCCGGATTTCCTGTCACTCCTGAAACACAATCGTGATGTTTCCGCAGATTGATCCCACACCGGCCGCCTGGACTGCGGACCGGCTTGAAGCCGACCGCAGGCACTGGACCTTTACCCTCGATGATCGCGCGCGCTGTGACCTGGTTGCCGCGCTGACCCGCGCCATCGACCGCGACAAGACGCTGTTCGATTACCGCCGCGACGATTTTGACCTCGGCTCGGCACAGCCGGTGTTGCAGGCGGCGTTTGCCGAGATGCAGCGCGGCCGCGGCGTGGCGCTGGTGAAAGGCCTGCCGCGTGAAGGCCTGGATGAAAAAGACTTTGAGCTGCTGACCTGGGGCATCGGCCTGCATTTCGGCGTGGGCCGGCCGCAGGGCATGCAAAGCCATTACGTGTCGGCGGTACGTGACGCCGGCAACACCTACCGCAGCGGCCGTGGCCGCGGTTACAACACCAATGCCGAACTGGATTTCCATACCGACTCGGCCGACATTGTTGCGCTGAGCTGCTACAACAAGGCGGCGGCCGGCGGCATGAGCATCACCACCAGCTCGGTCGCGGCCTTTGAGGCGATGCGCCGTGAGCATCCCGCACTGGCCGAACTGCTGCTGGAGCCCATCCATTTCAGCCGCCAGGGGGAACAGGCGGATGACGAGGCCGCCTCGTATCCGCATCCGGTGTTCGACAGCATCGACGGCAAACTCTTCAGCAAATGGAACCGCAACCGCGTCACCTCGGCACAGAAGATCGAAGGGGTGCCGCAGCTGACGGCGAAGCAGTGGGAGGCGCTGGAAACCTTTGATGCGCTGGTGCGCCGCGCCGATCTGGCGCACAACATGTGGCTGGAACCGGGCGACCTGCAGATCATCAACAGCCACGTCACGCTGCATTCACGCACCGACTTCACCGACTACGACGATCCGGCGCAAAAACGCCTGCTGTTCCGCCTGTGGCTGGCGCCGCCGGATGGCGACCGCCTGCCGCAGAGCTGGAAGGTGCTGTACAAGGCGGTCGCGCAGGGCACCGTGCGCGGTGGCATCATCGGGCAGAATCACGATGCAGCAAGGCGCGATTTCGAGGCACGCCAGGCTGCGGCACTGGGGATGAAACTCTCGGACTGATCCGCGGAGGCGGTGATGTATCTGCGCAGGCAATGGCGGTGGTGGCTGCAGGGCTTGGTGCTGGCGCTGGGCATCGCCGGCAGTGCCTCGGCGCAGTATGCCGCGCCGGTGCCGGTGGAAGAGGTGGTGGCGATCCCGCTGCCGCCGGCCGCGCGCTGGCCCCATCTGGTGGCGACGATACTGCGGCCCGAAGGCCAGGGGCCGTTCCCGGTGATCGTGATGAACCACGGTAGTCCCGGCACTGCCGCCGATCGCGCGCGCATGGGGCGTTACCGTGCAACAAACGGCAGCCCGGAATTTCTGAGGCGCGGTTTCATGGTGGTGCTGCCGATGCGTCGCGGTTATGGCGCCACCGGCGGGCCCTGGGCCGAACATTTTTCGAGCTGCGCCGCACCGGACTACAGCGCCGCCGGTGAGCAGGCTGCGATCGACCTGCTGGCGACCATCGATTACCTGCGCGCGCTGCCCGATGCCGATACCTCACGGGTGATGCTGGTCGGACAGTCTGCAGGCGGTTTCGCCGCGATGGCTGCTGCCAGCCACAATCCGCCCGGCGTGCTGGCGGTGGTCAATTTCGCCGGCGGCCGTGGCGGCAATCCACGCACACGACCGGGTGAGCCCTGCGGGGTGGAGCAGATGGCGCAGGCCCTTGCGCGTTTTGCACAGACCATCCGGGTGCCGGTGTTGTGGCACTACGCCGAGAACGACCAGTTCTTCGGGCCGGCCGTGGTGAGGCGCTGGTTCGAAGCCTTTGAGGCCGCCGGTGCGCCGGGGCGGCTGGTGATGCAGCCGCCATTCGGCCGTGATGGCCATGCGATGTTCAGTGCGTCATCCGGCGTGGCGATCTGGACACCGGTGTTCGAGGGTTTCATGCGCGAGGCCGGTTTCGCGCCGCGCGAAAAACCCTGACCGTCTCAGGGCGTGACCGGGATCTGCCCGAGCACCTGCCGCGCGTTGCCGAGTTCCACGGCCGCGGCCTTCAGCTGTTGCTGGTCCACCAGCTTCGTTGCCGCATACAGATGTTCTTCGGTCTTGATCAGTCCGGCGGCAAAGGCGGGATCCTTGGGCCGGCTGTCGATGTTGCGCTGGCGGAAGATGCGCCACAGGCGGAAGGTGTTTTCCATGCCGACGCGGGCTTCCTCGGCGTCGCCGTTGCTGGCCGCGGCATGGGTGCGTGAGATTTCGGCGTTGATGATGCGTACGTCAGCGGCGTAGTTGGCGGTGATTTCCTGCGCCGTTGCGCGCAGAGGATGCAATGCTGCGACACCCAGCAGCAGTGCCATCAGCGCGATGAGCATCCGGCGCTGCGTGACAAAAGTCATGGCTTTGATTGTTGTTCTGCTCATGCGGGCACTCCGTTATGGGCTGATAATCATTCTGACAAAGTCTGCGTGTTCCGGTTCCCGGCGTTCATGCCAGCTTGATCGCCACCGCGCCGGCCAGCACCAGCAGGATCGCCAGCCCGCGCATCGCACTGACTTTTTCGCCCAGCCACAGTGCGGCAATCAGCACGCCGAACACCACCGAGGTTTCGCGCAGTGCGGCCACCAGTGCAATCGGTGCCTGCGTCATGGCCCACAAGGTCAGGCCGTAGGCGCCCAGTGTACAGAATCCGCCGAACAGGCCGCGCCGCCAGTGCCGGCGCAGGTGAGTGGTGGTGGCGGGGCCTTCACGCCACAGAAACCAGCCCAGCAGAGGCAGTGCGGTGAGTACAAACAGCCAGCCGTTGTAGGCTGCGGCATGGCCGGAGAGCCGCGCTCCGGTGCCGTCGATCACGGTGTAGATCACAATGGTGGCGGCAGTAAGCAGCGGAAACAGCAGCGCGCGGCCGTGCAGCACGCCATTGCGCCAGTTATCACCGGCCATCAGCACCACGCCACTGCAGATCAGCGCCACACCCAGCCAGCCGGCGGGTGCCGGTGATTCACCCAGAAGGGCCACCGCCACCAGCGCCGAGCCGGCGGGTGCCAGACCGCGCATCACCGGATAGGCGAAGCTCAGTTCGGCATGACGGTAGGCATGGGCGACGAGCAGGAAGTAGGCGACATGGATGGCGCCCGAGGCGCCAAGCCAGGGCCAGCTGGCCCTAGCCGGTGACGGAACAAAGGGCAGGGCGAGTGCTGCCAGCAATGCCGCGGCAGCGACCACCAGCACCACGTCGCGGGTGCGATCCTGGCTGTTGCGGATCAGCGCATTCCACGCCGCGTGCAGCAGCGCCCCGGCAAGCACCACGGCCATGACTTCGATCGGCATCGCTTGGGTTCGCTGTCCTGAACTTCAGGGATGGACGTGTGGCGCGCCCGGCCCGTCACAATGGCTGGCACAGGCTTCGTGTTCGATCTGCAGCGTGACGTGGTCAATGGCGTAATGTTTCAGCAGTTGTTCCCGCGCCTCGCGCAACACGCTGCCGATCACCGTGTCCTCACGGCACACCAGATGCGCGGTCAGCGCCGGTTCGGCGGTGCTCATCGCCCAGACATGTAAGTCATGCACGGCGATCACGCCGGGCAGCGCGTTGAGTGTTGCGCGTACCGCCTGCAGGTCGATGTGTTCGGGGACACCGTCGAACAGCAGGTGCAGCGACTGGCGGAACAGCGACCAGGTGCCGACGATTACGATCAGCGCGATCAGGATGCTGGCCAGCGGGTCGATCCACGCCCAGCCCTGCCACAGGTACAGCGCGCCGGCGATGATCACGCCCAGCGACACCAGCGCGTCGGCGGCCATGTGCAGGAAGGCGCCGCGCATGTTGAGGTCGCGGTCACTGCCGCGCATGAACAGCATTGCGGTTGCGGCATTGATGAACACACCGACGGCAGCCACCACCATCACTGTTCCTGCGGCCACCGGTGACGGGTCCTGCAGGCGGCCCACGGCTTCCCAGCCCAGTGAGCCCATCGCCACCAGCAGCACTACGGCGTTGATGAAACTGGCGAGTATCGAGCCGCGCTGCCAGCCATAGGTCTTGTGTTCGTTGGCGGGCAGCCGTGCCGCGGCCCATGCCGCCCAGGCCAGTACCAGGCCGCCGACGTCGCCGAGGTTGTGTGCGGCGTCGGCGAGCAGTGCGAGTGATCCGGTTTTCCAGCCGAACCAGGCTTCGATGATGACAAAGCCGAGGTTGAGAACGATGCCGATCGCGAACAGGCGGCCGTAGCCGCCGCCACTGTCGTGCAGTGCCTTGCCATGATCGTGGCCATGAGCATGGCCGTGACCGTGGCTGTGTCCGTGATGGCCGTGGGCCATATGTTCCTGTGGTTCCTTACTTCTTCCTGCCGGCGTCGCGCGCCGCGATCAGCGCGTCGATGACCGGGTGGATGCTGTCGGGTTCCTTGGTGAATTGTTGCGGCATGCCCATGGCGACCATCTCCTTCAGCATCGCGATCGTGGCCTTGGTCGAGCGGTCGGTGGAGCCCATGTCGTGCAGCAGTTCCAGGCATTCCTTCATTTCATGCACACGCCGCTCGCAGTGCACCGCGGTGCCACCGACATAACGCTTGATGATTTTCTGGAAGGGAATGTCGTTGAAGGTCACCGAGGAATCCTCGATCACGGCATCGAGGATGTTGCGGCGCTGAGCGGCTTCCATGGTGTCGAGCAGCAGCATGGCGAGGCCCTTCATCAGCACGCTGCGGATCAGTTTCATCGCGCTGGCATCGCCGGGGCCTTTGCCGACGACGTTGATCACCATGCCCAGCGGGGTCATGCGGTCGCGGAATTCAATGGCGTGCGGGCCGCTGGCAACAAACGGCACCTTGATGCCCTGGATGTCCACCGGCCCCATCACCGAGGCGTCGACAAAACGTACCGCATCGCCGGCGAGTGCCGCGGCCTGCTCCATCGCCTTCGCCGAGTTGCTGCTGGCGTCGATGTAGAGATGATCCTTGCGCAGGTGCTTGAGGATCTTGCGCAGCGCGGGCACCGCGGCCTTGCCCGGTGTCAGCGCGATGATGATGTCGGTTTTTTTGGCCAGCGCGGCGGAGGTCTTGACCAGGGTGACGCCGATGGATTTGGCTTTTTCGTACAGCGCGTCACCGGGTTGTGCCTTGGCGCCGCTGCGGCTGTAGGCGACGATGCCGGTGATGCCGGCCTTGTGGAAATCACCGGCGAGGCGGGCGGCGGCTTCACCAAAACCGAGGAAGCCTAGGCGGATGCTGGGGGAGTTCATTGCGTGGAAATTCCTGTGATGAGATGTCGATGCGTGCTGCAAGTATAGCCGCGCCGGCGTTCCGCTTCAGGCTTCGCCTATGGCTTCCAGTGCTTCCTGGATCTCGAGCCAGCGCAGTTCGGCGTTTTCGATGGCTGCTGCAAGAGCCTGTTGCTGCGCGCCGAGTTCGCGTGCCGCGCTGCCGTCGCCCGAGGCATACAGCGCGGGATCGGCAAGGCGGCTGTCGAGCGTCTGTTTTTCCTGCTGCCAGCGCGCGAGGTCTTTTTCCAGTGCGGCGCTTTCCTTTGCCAGAGGACGCCGCGCGGCAAGACGGGCCTGGCGTTCGGCCGCGGCGGATTCGCGTGATTCGCGGCGTTTCGCCTTGTCGCCGTTGCCGGCACCGGTCATGGCTGCGTTGCGCCGCGTCGCCAGCCATTCGATGTAATCGTCAACACTGCCATCAAAGGGTTCGACACGGCCATCGGCCACCAGCAGGAAGTCGTTGCACACCGCACGCAGCAGTGCGCGGTCATGCGATACCAGCACCAGGCTGCCTTCGTATTCGGCGAGCGCTGCAGTCAGTGCCTGGCGCATTTCGAGGTCGAGGTGGTTGGTCGGCTCGTCGAGCAACAGCAGGTTGGGGCGGCGGCGGATCAGCAGCGCCAGTGCCAGCCGCGATTTTTCGCCGCCGGAAAAATTTTCCACTTTGGCTTCGGCCATGCCGCCGCGGAAATCAAAGCCGCCGAGATAGTCGCGCAGGTCCTGCTCGCGTGTTGCCGGTTCCTCGCGCTGCAGGTGCTGCAGCGGCGACTCGTCACCGCGCAGCTGCTCCAGCTGGTGTTGCGCGAAGTAGCCGATGGCGAGCCCGCGGCCCTCGCTGCGCCGGCCCGCGGCTGGCGTGGCGCCGCCGGCGAGCAATTTCATCAGCGTCGATTTGCCGGCGCCATTGGCGCCGAGCAGGCCGATGCGCGCGCCGGGCAGCAGTTGCATATCGACATCCGACAGCACGGTGCGCTCACCATAAGTGCATGAAACTTTTTCCAATAAAATCAATGTATTGGGTGATTTTTCCGGTGGCGGAAAGGAAAAGGTAAAGGGTGTATCGACATGCGCCGCGGCGATGCGCTCGAGCCGCGCCAGTGCTTTAAGCCGGCTCTGCGCCTGGCGCGCCTTGGTCGCCTGGGCACGGAAACGTTCGACATAGGCTTCCATGTGTGCGATCACGCGCTGCTGTTTTTCGAACAGTGCCTGCTGTGAGGCGAGCCGCGCAGCGCGCGCTTCCTCGAAGGCTGAATAATTGCCGGTATGGAGTTTCAGCTCACTGTTCTCGATGTGCGCAATGTGGGTGACGCAGCCGTCGAGGAATTCACGGTCGTGCGACACCACCAGCAGCGTGCCGCGGTAACCCGACAGCCAGCGTTCGAGCCAGACCACGGCATCAAGGTCGAGGTGGTTGGTGGGTTCGTCCAGCAGCAGCAGGTCGGCGCGTGACACCAGTGCCTGCGCAAGGTTGAGCCGCATGCGCCATCCGCCGGAAAAGGTTTTCACCGCGCGGTTGTGGTCAGGCTCGGCGAAACCGAGGCCGGAGAGCAGCGCGGCGGCACGGGCCTGCGCACTGTAGCCGCCGATGTCCTCGAAGCGGGCGTGTAATTCGGCGAGCCTGCTGCCATCGGCCTCGTGTCCGGCTGCGGCAAGCGCGGCCTGCAGCGTGCGCAGCTCCTGGTCGCCGTCGAGCACGTAGTCGATGGCTGCGGTGTCCAGCGCCGGTGTTTCCTGCGCGACACTTGCAATGCGCCAGGATTGCGGCAGCGTGCAATCGCCGAGTTCGGGTTGCAGCTCGCCGCGCAGCAGCGCGAACAGCGTGGATTTGCCGCTGCCGTTGGCGCCGGTGAGGCCGACCCGCCAGCCGGCATGGATCTGCAGGTCGGCGTCGGCGATCAGGCGGCGTGCACCGCGGGTTATGGACAGCTTGCGGAACTGAATCATCGGGGCGGGGTCACAACAAGAGCTTCCGGCGGTGCTGCCGGACGGAAGCGGGGCCGCGATTGTACCTCTGGCATGGAGCCGGGCGCATCGCGGTGCGCAGGGGCGCGGCCTGGGTTATCCTTCGCCGCTGACCGCAAAATAATGACGGAGGAGAGCAGTATGAAATCCAGCAAGATGAACCGCAGTACCCATCGCATGTCCGGTGTTGCACTGCTGTTGCCTGCCCTGGCCATGCTCGGCCTGAGCATCCCGGCGGCCGCGCAGAGTGTCGACAAATTCCCGAACCGGCCGGTGCGTATCATCACCCCGGCTGCACCCGGTGGCACCACCGACTTCCTGGCGCGCCTGCTCGCCAACCATCTGACCAAGGCCTGGAACCAGCAGGTGGTGGTGGATAACCGCGGCAGTGCCTCGGGTGTGAACGGCGCCGAGATCACCAAGGATTCGCTGCCCGACGGCTACACCTTGTTCATCCCCTATCACCAGCACACGGTGAATGCGGCGATCATCCCCAAGCTGCCCTACCACCCGGTCAATGATTTCACGCCGATAACCCAGATGACCGCTGGCGGCCTGCTGCTGGTGGTGAACCCCTCGCATCCGGCGAAGACCGCGAAGGACTTTGTGCAGTGGAGCAAGACCACCAAGGATCCGATCAACTTCGGTTCCGCCGGTATCGGCAGCGGCGGCCACCTTGCCGGTGAGCTGTTCAAGCTGATGACCAACAGTCCGGGCCAGCATATCCCTTACAAGGGTACCGGCCCGGCGGCCGTGGCGCTGATCCAGGGCGAATACCACTACAACTTCATGGGCCTGACCGGTGCGTTTGCGCAGGTGCGTGCCGGCAAGCTGCGCGCGATCGCAGTGACCGATGCCAAGCGCATCAAGGCCGCGCCCGATGTGCCGGCGATGTCAGAAGTGCTGCCCGGCTTTGAAGTGGTGGGCTGGTACGGCGTGGCGGGTCCGGCGAAAATGCCGAAGCCGCTGCTGACGAAAATCCATGCCGATATCGCGGCCTATGTGAAGTCGCCGGAATTCGGCAAGGTGGCGGAGAACAATGGTTCCGAGGCGGTGACCAACTCGCCCGAGGAATTCCGCAAGTTCATGCTCGACGACATGAAGAAGTGGTCGGACGTGGTCAAGCGCAGCGGCGCGAAGTTCTGAACGCGGCGTCAGGTCAGACAAAAAGGGGCGGAAGATTCCGCCCCTTTTTTATTGCTGTGTCGACCGGACTCAGCTGAACTTGACGACCTTGGGATCGAACTCGAGGCCCAGGCCCGGTTTCTGCGGCACTGTCAGCTTGCCGTCCTTCGGCAGCACCACTTCCTTGAACAGCCGAGATGACCAGGGCATGTATTCGACGGTGAGGCCGTTGGGCACCGCGGACACCAGGTGCACGTGGATTTCCGGCGCGAGGTGGCTGACCACCGGCAGGTTGAAGGCCTCGGCCATGCCGGCGATCTTCAGCCACTGCGTGATGCCGCCGGCGCGCAGCACGTCGATCATCACGATGTCCACCGAACGTGCCTCCAGCATCTGGCGGAACGGCGAGATGCCGTAGAGGTATTCGCCGCAGGCCACCGGCGTGTCGAGAGCCTGCGTGATTGCGGCGAGTCCGGCGTAGTCATCGCAGGTGGTGACGTCTTCGAGCCAGAACAGCCGGTAGGGATCGACCTGTTTGCCGATGGAGATGGCCTGGCGCACGTCCCAGCGCTGGTTGATGTCGCACATCAGGTCGGTTTCGTAGCCGATGGCCTCGCGGATCAGGCGGATGCGCTCGATCTCCTTCACCTGGTTGGTGTCGCCGGGGAGTGCCAGCTGGGTTTTCATCTGGCGGAAACCGCGCGACTTGAGCAGTGCCGCGGCCTTCACCACATGGTCCAGCGGGAAATGGCGCATCAGCGCGCCGCTGGCATAGGTGTTGACCGTGTTGCGGTGGCCGCCGGCCAGCGTCGCCACCGGCTGGTTGTAAACCTTGCCCTTGATGTCCCACAGCGCGATGTCGATCGCGGACAGTGCCAGCGTCAGGATGCCGCCGGGGCCGCCGGGTGATGAGGCGCGCAGCTTGTCGGCGATATGTTCGTTGCGCAGCGGGTCCTCGCCCTTGCACAGTTCGGCGAGGTCGGTCACCGCGGTGAGCAGAGCGCGGTCGAGCGAGCCCCCGAAAAAGGTGAAGCCGATGCCTTCAACGCCGGCGTCGGTGCCGAACTTCAGCACGATGAAGTTTTTCGATCCCGGCGTGGTCGGGCCGTCGGCCAGCGGTTCGTCGTGCGGCAGCGAGGCGAGGGCGGTACTGGCGTGGGTGATTTTCATGGCGTCATTCCTGTGGTCGGATCGACGCGATTTTAACGGCTGTGATCCGGCGCAGTGCGGTCAACCCACGATACGGACGCTCGGTTATGCGCTGCGGTTACGGCTTTAATGCATAGACCTCGTCGAAGCGCCGTTCCAGTTCGGCATGGGTGCCGCGCAGGCGGTCGACTACTTCCTTGGCCCATTCAAAGTATTGACGTTTACGTTCAATTGACCAGTTGGCGGGCGCGCGGGTGCCGAGGTCGCGCACATTGCAGATCTTGTCGGCGAGCTTGACCAGGCGCGCGCGTTCGCTGGAATGCCGGGCCTTGGCCACCTGCAGGCGCTTGCGCAATTCCTTCTTGATCCACTGGGTGTCGGTGACCTCGAGCACGATGTCGGCGATTTCCTCGCCGAATTCGCCGCGTAATTCCTGCCAGCTGGTTTCGGTGTCTTCCAGCGTGTCGTGCAGCAGCGCGGCGGCGAGCACCAGCGGATCGCGCACGCCGCCTTCGTCCCACAGCACATGGGCGAGCTCGATCGGGTGGTTGATGTACGGCGAGGCTTCCTTGTCCTTGCGCCGCTGGTCACGGTGCTTGTGCGCGGCAAAGGCCACGGCACGCAGGATCAGGTCGGTGGTGCCTGGTTCGGTGCTGGGAAGCTGGTCGAGGTCCATGATGCTTGTTCGTCCGCTCAGGCGCTGCGCAGCCCGCGCCAGCGGGTGATCAGGATCGCGGCAAAAGGCAGTGCCACCGCTATGACCAGTTGCACGATCAGCAGTTCCGGCAGCTGGCTGTAGTCGGCCGGGGTGGTGACTGCGCCGGACTTGTCTTTCACCTCGCGCGACACCACATAGATCTGGTTGAAGTACTTGGTGCCCAGTGCCGAGGCCGACAGCGCGAGGTTGGTGAACGAAGCCATCACCGCGAAGTAGGTGGCCTTCAGGTGCGCCGGCGCGGAATTGGCGATCCACGCCAGCATCGGGATCATCGCGATCTGGCCCAGCGGCGATTCGAGCGCGGTGTTGACCAGCGCGATGAAGCGCGCATCGACCACGCCACCAGTGGCGGCCGCTGTCCAGTGGTGCAGGCCGAAGATCATGCCGAGGTAGGGCAGCGACAGCACGGCGCCGACCACGGTGAGAAAGCCGACGACATAGGCGATGGAATGCTCGGCGATGAAGCGGCGGAAGATGAACATGCCGAACAAGGTCAGCACCGAGCCGATCAGCGACAGCAGCGCGATGAACTGCTGGTCGAATTTGAGCTCGTCGATGAACCACCAGGTGATGCCTTCGCCCGGCCCCGGTATCGCGCGAAACACGAAGATCACGATCACCGTGCCGAGCAGTGTGGCGCGGGCTTCGGGTTCAAGCTCGCGGGTCAGCCGCAGCAGCAGGAAGCTGATGATGGCGAAGGAACCGATGAAAATGATTTCCTGGTTCCATTTGAGGCCGCTGAAGCCCATGCCCAGAGTGAAGGCGACGAACACCGCGCTGCCGCCGAGGATCCACCAGTTCGGGGCGGTTTTTTCTGTGCGTGGATCGAGCAGGGCGCGCGCCTCGTCAGGGCTGCGGCCCTGGGCGACCAGCTGGCGGAAGTTGCGCCGGCGCAGCACCATCGCCACCACCACGCCGAGCACCGAAATCGCCGGAATGCACAGCGCGGCGGTGTAGACCTGGCGGTAGATCGCGACCTTGTCGGCTTCGGACAGCGCGTGTACGCCGCTGAACACATACAGATTGATCACCGATACCAGCACGCCGCCGCCAATGATCGCGACCCGGCCGAGAACCTGCATCGTGGTGTTCATCAGCTTGCGTTGTGCGTGGTCGATGGGCCGGCCTTCGGCATCGACATGCGGCACGGCTTCGACGGTCATCGCGTCGGCCACCACGTCCTGCACCACGTAACCGACGGCGGCGAGCAGCACGCTGGCGACAAACCAGTGGCCGGGTTTCATTACTGCAGCCATTGCATCGCGGTCGCCGAGCAGGCCGACCATGATCAGCAGGCTCGCAGCGATCATTGCCGCGCCGATGAACACCATGATGCTTTTCCAGCGCCAGATCAGGTCGACGAGGTGGCCCAGCGGCATTTTTAATGCCCAGGGCACACCGGCCCAGAAGCCGAGCGCGGCGAGGAAGGCGGCGGAGAGGTCGAGGTAATCCTTGACGAAGAAGGTGCCGACGATGCCGGTGAGCCCGGAAATGCCGGCGGCCATATAGACCATCAGCGGCGGCAGGTAGGAGAGGCGCATTTCGCGGCCCAGCGAAATGAGGTTGCGATCCAGCCACTGCCACAATGCGTTGATCATAGGGCGTTAATATTAACTAATTGTTTTTAAATGATTATTTTTATTCATTCATGCCAGACATGCACCCGGCTGCGCGCCAGTTCGATGCCGGCGTCCCAGAAGTCCGGAGGCAGGCCGGCGCGGTACTTGAGGTGGGCGATGAATTCGTCGGGCTGCGCATACTGCGACCACTGCTCTGGCAGGAACATGCTGCGGTGGCGGCCGTAACGGAAAAACACCGCGTCTTCACCAGGGCACAGCTGCGCGAGCATCGCAGCTTCGCTGCCCTCGGCGATTCGTGTCCATTGCGCAAACAGCGCGACTTCCAGCGCCACCGAAGACAGTTCGGCCAGCGACAGCGGGGCATGGCGCGGATCGCGCAGCGCCGCGGCCACTGCGTTGGCGGCGACGTCTTCGCCGAGCGGGCGTGATGGCGCGTGCGACAGCGCGGTGCCGCGGTTGTTGCCGGCGAGGGTCAGGCTGACACGGCAGGCGCCGGGCAGGCGCAGCCAGGGCAGTTCATCGGGGATGGCGCCGTCCCCGCCGCGCAACGCGAGATCGATCGACTGCCGAGCCAGCGGCAGCAGGGTCAGTCCTGCGTTCTGTGGTGCGGTGTCCATCGAGGTGTCCAGGGGCGATGCAATGAACTGCGCTGATACAATCGCGCGCAGTTCATTGATTCTACGCCAGCCTGCCACGTCATCGCGCCATGCCGCATCCCCAGCCCCGTTGCATTGCACTGATTCCCGCCGCCGGCAGCGGCTCGCGCATGGGCTCCGGGTTGCCCAAGCAGTACGCCATGCTCGCCGGCCGGCCGCTGATCACTCACGCGGTGGCCACGTTGTGCGCGCATCCGCGCATCGCCGAGGTGCTGGTGGTGCTGGCGCCCGGCGACCGCCATTTCGCGGCCTGCGACTGGAGTGCCTGCGGCGACAAGCTGGTGCCGTTGTACTGCGGCGGCGAAACCCGCGCCGCCAGCGTGTTCAACGGTCTGCTCGCCGCCAACGACGCCATCGACAGCAACGACTGGGTGCTGGTGCATGATGCGGCGCGGCCGGGGCTGGCCGCGGCCGACATCGACCGCCTGATCGACGCGGTGCAGGACGGCGACAGCGGCGGGCTGCTGGCGTTGCCGGCAGCGGACACGCTGAAGCGCGCCAATGCCGCCGGCGAGGTGCTGCAGACCGAGGCGCGTGAAGGTCTGTGGCATGCGCAGACGCCGCAGATGTTCCGCTACCGCGTGCTGCTCGAGGCGCTGCGCCGTGCCGACATCCACGCGGTCACCGACGAGGCCAGCGCGGTGGAGCAGACCGGCGTACGGCCGCTGCTGGTGCGCGGCAGCACCGCCAATTTCAAGGTGACTTATCCCGAAGACCTGGTGCTCGCCGCGCGCCTGCTCGGCGGTGATAACAATGGATAACAGCGGATTGATAAGGGCGGATTGATGCGTATCGGGCAGGGTTTTGATGTGCATGCACTGGTGGAGGGGCGGCCGCTGATCATCGGCGGCGTGACGATTCCCTTCGAGCGCGGGCTTGCCGGCCATTCCGATGCCGATGTGCTGCTGCATGCGCTGTGTGATGCGCTGATCGGCGCCGCTGCGCTGGGCGACATCGGCCGCCATTTTCCCGATACCGATCCGCGCTACAAGGGCATCGACAGCCGCAAGCTGCTGCGCGCGGTGGTCGAACTGCTGCACCGGCAGGGTTATGGCGTGGTCAATGTCGATGCCACGATCATCGCTCAGGCGCCAAAAATGGCGCCGCACATTCCGGCGATGTGCGCCAACATCGCCGCCGACCTCGGGGTTGCGCCTGGCGCGGTCAACGTCAAGGCAAAAACCGCGGAAAAACTCGGCTTTCTCGGCCGTGGCGAAGGCATTGTTGCCGAGGTGGTGGCGTTGATTGAATCCCGGGTCGAAACTCCACAGGGGCGCAGCGACGATTAACCTATAATCGCCCTTTGGGTGCCGGAGGCGTTATGGGCGAGACCGACTGGACCAGGCTGTTCATTGCCGCTGCGGCAAGCCGGCAGACACCCGATGCGCTGGTGCTGCCGGAGTGGCGCGAAGAGCAGTGGCAAAGCCTGCTTGCCCACACCACGCCGCGGCCATTCCGCGCCAGCGAGGTGGTGATCCAGCGCGATGCCACCGATCGCACGCTGCATCTGGTCGCAGCCGGTTCACTCGAAGTCGGCGTGGTGCATGTTGACGGCGTCAGCATGACTTCGCTGGCGCGCATCACCGCCGGCAGCATTCTCGGCGAACAATCCTTTTTTGACGGCCAGCCGCGTTCGGCCAATGTCTGGGCGGTCAGCGACGGTTCGGTGTTGCTGCTGCCCTTTGATGCCTTCAGCCGCTTCGGCGATGAGCAGCCGGCGCTGGCGCGTGATTTCCTGTTTGCGATGTCGCGGGTGCTGTCTATCCGCCTTCGCAATACCTCTTTCCGTCTGCGCCGCTAGTCACGCCTTTCAGGGCAGTTCGACACGCACCCGCAGCCCGCCGCCCTCACGCGCGAGCAGCTTCACGCTGCCGCCGTGCATGCGTGCGATGCGGTCGACGATGGCGAGCCCCAGGCCGGTGCCGCTGGTCGAGCGTGCACTGTTCATTCTTGTGAATGGCTGCAGCATTCGTTCGGCATCCGCGGCCGGGATGCCCGGTCCGCGATCAGCCACCTCGATCACGTTGATGTTTGCTTCGCGGCTGGTGCTGACTTCCACCGGCGGGCTGCCGTGGCGCAGCGCGTTCTCGACCAGGTTCACCACCAGCCTTTGTATCGCCTGCGCACGCAATCGTGCCGGCGCCGTCGCTCCGGGGGTGAAATGCACCGGCCGGCCTTCGCGGATGTGGCGTTCGAGTGCGGCTGCGATCACGACATTGAGGTCGGCTTCGGCCGCCATCTGTTCGGCTTCGAGCGGGCGCGCGAAGTCGAGGAACTGGCCGATCGCGGTGTCGATGTCGGCGATGTCCTCGGCGATGCCCGATTTGAGGTCGCCATCACCGCTGCCGCCGAGCATTTCGGTGGCGATGCGGATGCGTGACAGCGGTGTGCGCAGGTCGTGCGACACGCCGGCGAGCAGCAGCGCGCGTTCCTCGTCCTGGCGCTGGATGTCGGCGGCCATCTGGTTGAAGGCGCGGGCCAGCGTGCGGATTTCCTCGGGTCCTTCCTCGGCGACACGGGTCTGCACCGCGCCGCGGCCGAGCAGCGCGGATGCCCGTGTCAGTTCGCGCAGCGGCCGGTTGATGCGGGCGACGATCGCCACCGCGCCGAGCACCGCCAGCACCAGCACCAGCGCACCCCAGCCGATCCAGCGCAGCGGCGCGTTGCGCTCGATGCGCGCGCGCGGCAGCGTCACCCAGTATTCGTCGCCGTCGATGCGGAAGCTGACCCACACGCCGGTGACACCTTCGCGCTCCAGCGTGAGGCGGGTCTGCGGCCCGAGCCGCTCGCGCAGTTCGCGTTCGATGATGCGCAGGAAGGGGCGCTGCGGCAGTGCCGGAACACCTTCGGCGGGGTCGCCGATGTAGATCTGGATGCCTTCGCGCTGCGCCAGTTCGTCGAGCAGGTCATAGCGCCGCACCGGGTCGGCGGTGACCAGCGCGGCACGGGTCAGGTTGACCACGCTGGACAGTTGCTGCGCGGCCTGGATCGCGCGCGGCTCGACCTCGGAGGCGCGGAAAATCTGCAGCCAGGCGAGGTGGGCCACCACCAGCAGCGCGGCGATCAGCAGCACGCTGCGCCACAGCAGCGTGCGCGGCCAGAGTCGCAGCGTCACTGCGCCTTGCCGTCTGGAATAAACACGTAGCCGAACCCCCACACCGTCTGGATGAAGGCGGGTTTCGCCGGATCGGGCTCGACCAGCTTGCGCAGGCGTGAGACCTGGACGTCGATCGAGCGGTCGAAGGCGCCGAATTCTCGGCCGCGCGCGAGTTCCATCAGCTTGTCGCGCGACATCGGCGTGCGCGGATGTTCAACCAGCACCTTGAGCAGCGCGAACTCGCCGGTGGTCAGCGGCACTTCGTCACCGTTGCGGGTCAGAGTACGGGTGCCGAGGTTGAGGCGGAATTCGCCGAACTCGACGGCCTGTCCTGCCGTGGCCGGTGCCCCCGGTGGCGGCAGCGGCGGCTGGCGGCGCAGCACGGCCTGGATGCGTGCCACCAGTTCGCGCGGGTTGAAGGGTTTGGGCAGGTAGTCGTCGGCGCCGAGTTCGAGGCCGACGATGCGGTCGACGTCATCGCCCTTGGCGGTGAGCATGATGATCGGCAGCGTTTCGCCGCCGCCGCGCAGCCTGCGGCAGATCGACAGGCCGTCTTCGCCGGGCAGCATCAGGTCGAGGATCATCAGGTCGTAACGCTCGCGGCTGAGCTGGCGGTTCATTTCGACGGCGTCGGCGACCACGCGCACGGCGTAGCCCTGCTCGCCGAGGTAGCGGTTGAGCAGCTCGCGCAGGCGGGCGTCGTCGTCGACAACGAGGATGCGGGTTTTGGTGGTGTTGGCAGTGTTCATGGCGGCAATCCTAGCCAGTTCGGGGGCGGCGGGCCATCGTCCTGAAACAAACGCTTACAAAATGCCGGCCTCATCCTGCAACAAAGCGTTACACAATCAACGCCGCGGGACACAGTTCGCTTACATCCTGGCGTGATGCTGGGCGCGTCGTTCCACCGGAGCGGCGTCCCGGCCGGCGAGGCCGGGGCCTGACCTGAAACGTGGAGGTACCGATGCCTAAGCCCGAAGCCGTCACAGTTACAATCGACTCTGCCACCCCGGCGTTTGCCGGCGGCGGATTCGGTTGGTGGAAAAGCTGAAGGAGTAGCTCAAGGTGAGATGCAGCAGCATCAAGTTCCGGCTGGCGCTGGTTTTATTGATTTCGGGATTCGCGGTGTTTCAGGGCGCGGCACATGCCGGGCCCTGGCGCGAGGGGTGGTCCGTCCAGGATCGTCCCGGACGCGGTGACCGCGGCCCGCATCGCCAGCATGAAGGTGGCAGGCCCGACCGCCATGAGCGGCCGGAACGGCCGCAACGGCTGTCCGATGAGGAACGCCGTGAACTGCATCGAGACCTCGACAAGGCGCGCCGCGAGATTTACCGGCCGCGTGAACGTTGATCCCAACCGTAAAGGAAATCACATGAAAACCCCATGGATACTGTTGTTCAGCACCCTCTGCATCGCGCCCGCCTGGGCTGCCGATGCGCCGGCCGCCCCGCACCATGGCGAACGCCGGGCAATGATGGAAAAGCACTGCGCCGAAAACCCCGAGCGCTGCAAGGAGATGAAGGCGCAGATCGAGCAGCGCCGCGCGCAATGCCAGGCCGATCCGGCGAAATGCCGCGAAGACCGCAAGGCGATGATGGAAAAACGCTGTGCCGAAAATCCTGAACGCTGCAAGGAAATGAAGGCTCGCGCTGAGCAGCGTCACGCCCAGTGCAAGGCCGATCCGGAGAAATGCCGCCAGGAACACCAGGCGCGCGCCGCCGAGCATTTCAAGAAGGCGGATGCCGACGGCAATGGCACGCTGTCGAAAGCCGAGGCCGAGAAGGGCATGCCGCGCATGGCACGCCACTTCGAAACCATCGACGGCAACAAGGACGGCCAGCTGACGCGTGACGAGATCGACGCTGCACGCAAGGCCCGTCACGCCGGCAAGTCTGGCCACGGTGGTCCCGGAGGTCACGGCGGCCACGGTGCCGAGCGCCGTCCCGGCGCCTGATTGATCCGCCGCCTGGCGGATGCCCCTGCCACCCCGGCCGCTGCGCTTTGCGCCGGCCGGGGTTTTTACTGGCGTTGTCGCGATCAATCCGGTGATTGGGCAGGGCAGGCAATCCCTGCGCCAAATTAACCCATTGTTTTTAAAAGAGTTTTTAAATTTTCCCTATAAAAACAACATCGTGCGGCTCGCTTTTCAGGTGAATCGGAGGCTAGAATGGTGGTGGCACCCGAACCGGTCTGGCGGCACTGCTGAAAACCTGCAGTGCAGCAAGCACTTATAACAACAGGTCAAAGGGATCAGGCACCATGCTGGCAACCCGCATCAGACAAAAAGACGGCTTGTTTTACTTCGCAAGCTATCCGGCCAAGGAGGTGTTGGACCGGGTGCGCTTCATCAGCCGATTTTATGGCGAGAATGAGGAAATCACGCCGCAGAACCTGCCCCAGCAGGATGAAATCGCGCAGTTCATTTCGCGGATCGAACGCACCGACGAGGCCTTCCAGCGCCAGATGTCGAAAGCCAAGGTGCGGCAGTTGCGCAACTTTTACGAGATGGCGGTCAGCCAGCCGCCGATTCCCGGCACGGTGCTGCTGTTCACCTCCGACGAGCTGCGTTTCCAGTCGCTGCCCGGGCAGGACAGTGTCGGCCACCTTTCGGAGCCCGCCTCAAAATACCTGATCATCGACGGCCAGCACCGTCTTGCGGCGCTGAAGTTCTACCTGATGGAGCATCCGGCGGAGGCTGCCTCGATCAACGTGCCCTGCGTGATTTTCGACGGCCGCAGCGAGGACTTTGCCGCGGAAATGTTCGTCATCATCAATTCGACGCCGACACGCATCAACAAAAGCCACCTTGTCGATCTCTACGAGCGCGTGTCCTGGGCCGACCCCGACAAGCGTTTTGCCGCACGCATGGTCGAAGACCTGTATTCGGAAGATGACAGCCCGCTGCAGTACCGCATCAACCGGCTCGGCGGCCGCAGCCAGAAAGACAAGTGGATACTGCAGGCGGAGCTGTTCAACGAGCTGCACCGCTGGGTCAGCGGTGACTGGCGGCGCATCACCCGCAACAGCAACCTGTACCGGGAGAGCGAGCGTTACTACGAAATCATCCGCGATTTCCTGAAGGCTGCTGCCAAGGTCTGGGGTGATGCCTGGGGCAATGATGCCTACCAGGTGACACGGCCGGTGGCGCTGAAGGCGATGATCCGGGTCTGCGCCGACCTTGCACGCAGCGATGCCGAACCGGCACAGGGCCGCATCAAGCGCTGGGAGGAACGGCTGGCGCCGTGGGCGGCGCAGCGTTCACAGTTCAAGGGCGACGGGTTTTACGAACGTTTCCCCGCCAAGGGGCAGACCGAGCGTGTCGGCCGCATTCATCGCGACCTCGCGCGCTGGGCCGGCATCGAGGTCAAGTCCAAGGCGCGCGCGCAGACCTGAGCGCCTGGAAGGGGGGGGCGCTTTCGCGCCTCCCGGCGGGCGGTTACTTGACCGCCTGCACCATGATTTCAACCAGCGTGTCCGGCGAGCCGAGGCGGGCCTCGACACAGGCACGTGCCGGCACATTCTTCGCATCCACCCAGGCAATCCAGGCTTCGTCCATCTTCGCCTTGTCGCGCATGTCGGTGACCCAGATGGTTGCCGTCAGCATCCGCGACTTGCTGGTGCCGGCTTCAGCCAGCAGTTTGTCGATCTTGGCGAGAATCTCGATGGTCTGGCCCTTCATGTCCTGCTTGCGATCATCCGCGGTGAGGCCGGCGAGATAAACCATGTTGCCGTGGATGACCAGGCGCGAGAGGCGCTGGTCGCTGTGATGGCGCTGGATGTCACTCATGAGTTGTCCTTCCGGGGAGATGGAAAAAAAGCAGCCTGAGGCTGGTGGTCAGATATGGCCGGTGGTGAGCCAGCGGCCAAGAAAGAAAATGCCGACCGCAATGAAGGCGAACAGCACAAAGTCCGGGAGCTTGCTTTCGCGTTTGCCGCCGACCTGGGCCGAGTGCAGAGTCCGGATCACGAACAGCGCGCCGATGATCAGCACAAAGGTCATCATCGGTGCCTGGTACTGTGCTTCCCACAGCGCGCCAAGTCCCTGGGACAACCAGCCATCGTCGCGGAACAGGTGGTAGGTGACACCGCCGATGCCCAGCAGCACCAGGCCGCCGACCAGCATCGAACCAAGCAGTGTGAACAGTGGGCTCATGGCAGGTTACTCATCAGGATCTTGCGGTCAATCTTGCGCTGAATCATGCGCTGAAACTCGCTGCAAAACCGGCCGCGGCTTTTGCAGGCACTGCGACCTGCCGTGAGTATAACCCAGGCCGGGGGCTGCACGCAGGTGCTGGGCTACAATGCGCCGCGTTGCGGGCTGCAAGGTCTCCCGCTGCTGAAGATCCAGTCATGAACATCCTCGCGCTCGATACCTCGACAGAATTCTGCAGTGTGGCCCTTTACGCCGGTGATCGGCTCACCGAGCGCGGCATCGCTGCCGGCCAGTCGCATTCGACGCTGTTGCTGGGCATGATCGACAGCCTGCTTGCCGAAAGCGGCCTGCAGTATTCCGCGCTGGACGGCATTGCCTATGGCGAAGGGCCCGGCGCCTTTACCGGGCTGCGTATTGCCTGCGCGGTGGTGCAGGGCATTGCCTTCGCCCATGACCTGCCGGTATGCGGCATCGGTACGCTGCGCGCGCTGGCGGCGCGCAGTGGTGCCGAGCAGGTGATTGCCTGCCTGGATGCGCGAATGGGGGAGGTTTATCACGGCGCCTACCTGCGCAACGGCGGCGAGTGGCGTGAAGTGTCGGCGCCGCGGGTTTGCCCGCCGGCCATGGTGCCGTTGCCGGAAGGTGCGGGCTGGGCCGGTTGCGGCAGCGGTTTTGCCGCCCACGGCGAAATCCTGCGCGGCCGTCTCGGTGCGGCATTGCAATCCAGTGCTACGACCCTGATGCCGCATGCGCGCGAAATTGCCATGCTCGCAATGCCGGAGTTTGCTGCGGGGCGCGGCCGTGCGGCCGAGTTTGCGATCCCGGTTTATGTGCGCGACAAGGTCGCGCTGAAAACCGGCGAACGATGAGTGCCAGGCCGGACATGACGACCCGGATGCGGCAGATGGAGGCCGCTGATCTTGACGGGGTCGAGGCCATCGAGCGCGTCATCTACAGCCATCCCTGGACACGCGGCAACTTCGCCGATTCACTGGCGGCGGGTTATCACTGCTGGGTGCTCGAGCGGGACGGACAGTTGGCCGGATATGCGGTGACGATGATTGCCGCGGGCGAGGCGCATCTGCTCAACCTCAGTGTTGCAGCGCCGCTGCAGCGGCAGGGGCTGGGCAGTGAACTGCTGCGTTTTGTGCTGCAGCTGGCGCGGGATTGTGCTGCGGTCACCATTTACCTGGAAGTGCGTGAGTCCAACACCGCGGCACGGGCCCTGTATGCGCGCCATGGTTTCTCCGAAGTCGGCGTGCGCAAGGGTTATTATCCGGCGACGGCGAGTCGTGAAGACGCGGTGACCATGACCAAAGTGCTGATTTGAGATGATTTGATATGAGCGGCGAACGAACAGGCAGGCAGGTCGAGATGCTGCGGGAGATGGGCATCACGCCGTTATGGCGGCTGCGTGCGGCGGCTGCCGAGGTCGTGCCCGCGGAAAACGCAGCGGAGCAGTCAGTGCTTGCGGCTGCACCGGAACCCGTCCCGGCAACAGCGCCGGTCGCCCGGGTGTCCGAGCCTGCACCTGTGTCCGCACCAGCGGTGGCAATGCCGGCTGGTGATGTCGCGGCAATGGACTGGCCGGCACTGAAGAGCTGTGTAGCCGGCTGCACCGCCTGCAGCCTGCACAAGACCCGCAACAAGACGGTGTTCGGTGTTGGTGACGAGCAGGCGGACTGGTTGTTTGTCGGTGAGGGGCCGGGTGCCGATGAAGACATGCAGGGTGAGCCTTTTGTCGGCCAGGCCGGCAAACTGCTCGACAACATGCTCGCCGCCATCGAACTCAAGCGCGGCAGCAATGTGTATATCGCCAACATCGTCAAATGCAGGCCGCCGGGCAACCGCAACCCGCAGCCGGAGGAGGCTGCCGCCTGCAGCGGCTACCTGAAGCGGCAGATCGAACTGATAAGGCCGAAGCTGATCGTCGCGCTGGGCAAGGTTGCAGCGGTCAACCTGCTCGGGCGCGATGCCAGCATCTCCAGTCTGCGCGGCGCGGTGCATGAATATCAGGGCATTCCTCTGATCGTCACCTACCATCCGGCCTATCTGCTGCGCACCTTGCCCGACAAGGCCAAGGCCTGGGAAGACCTCTGCTTCGCAGTCGATACCATGCGCGGCCTCGCTGCCGCGGAGCGTTCTGCGGCTTCCTGAGTTTCAGTCCGGCACTGCGCCGGCTGCTCCAATTTGGTTGACATGGCGCTGCCTGACGGCGGCGTTCGCGCAAGCACAAGTTGCGGTAAAGTCGCGTCATACAGGCTGCCGACGCGCAGGCACATGCGCGCTGCGGCCTGATTCCATTGCGGGAGGAGTGGCCTTGCAACCAGTCGGAACCGGTACTGCCGGACGCAGCTTCGTGAGGGCATCACATGATTGATGCCATTTCGGCAGGGCTGCTTGCCCTGATGACGCCGCAGGCCTTGCTGTTTTTGCTGATCGGCGTGATCTATGGCCTGGTCATCGGCATCCTGCCGGGGCTCGGTGGTGTCGTGGCGATGGCGCTGCTGCTGCCCTTCACCTACGGGTTCGAAACCGCGGCAACGCTGGCACTGCTGCTCGGCGCGCACATCGCCACCATCTGGGGCGATTCAGTGACCAGCATCCTGTTCAGCGTGCCCGGTTCGGCCAAGGGCCTTGCGCTGTGTTTTGACGGTTATCCGATGACCAAGCAGGGCCAGGCCAAACGTGCGCTGTCGGCTTCTGCGACCGGTGCGCTGATGGGGGGCATCATCGGCGCGATATTCCTCGCGCTGTGCATTCCGCTGATCCGCCCGGTGATTCTTGCGCTGGGGCCCAGCGAATACCTGATGATGGCGCTGTGGGGGCTGACCGTGATCGCCACCTTCAGCGAGGGCTCGCTGATGAAAGGGCTCACCGCCAGCGTGCTTGGCGTGCTCGCCGCTTTCATCGGCATGGACGTGGTCACCGCGACGCCGCGCTTTACCTTCGGCAGTGAATTCCTGATGGACGGCATCTCCTTTCCGGTGGCGATGATCGGGCTGTTTGCCGTCTCCGAGATGATGAAAATGTCGATCCGCGGCACGCCGATCATCGACCGCTCGCTGGTGCGCGAGGACAGCACGGTGTGGCAGGGAGTCCGCGATGCGCT